>CAZZWJ010000252.1:0-4650 GCA_964657875.1 uncultured Solirubrobacteraceae bacterium | reverse complement strand
ACGAGCATCGACAGCGCGTCGATCGGATCGCCGGCGAGCAGGATGTCGAGCTTGACGAGGTCCGATTCACGCAGGCCGACGACCTCGTAGTCCAGCGACGCGTACCCGCGGGTGCGGGATTTCAGCTGATCGAAGAAGTCCAGGACGATCTCGGCGAGCGGCAGGTCATAGCCGATGTTCACGCGCTCGGCGGAGAGGTAGTGCATGCCGGTCGTCTGCCCGCGGCGGTCGGTGCACAGCTCCATGATGGGTCCGACGTACTCCTTGGGCGCGAGGATCGACGCCGCGATGTAGGGCTCTCGCACCGACTCGATCCGGGCCGGATCGGGCATGTCGTTGGGCGAGTGGATCGGCATCACCGTGCCGTCGGTGAGCGTCACCTCGTACTCGACGCTCGGCATCGTGGTGAGCAGCTCCAGGTCGTACTCACGCTCCAGGCGCTCGCGCACGATGTCCATGTGCAGCAGACCCAGAAAGCCGCAGCGGAAGCCGAAGCCGAGCGCCTCGGAGGTCTCCGGGATCCACGAGAGCGCCGCGTCGTTGAGGGTGAGCTTCTCCAGCGCGTCGCGCAGGTCGGGGTAGTCGTCGGAGTTGATCGGGAACAGGCCGCAGAACACCATCGGCTTGACCTCGCGGTAGCCGGGCAGCGGCTCCGAGGCCGGCCGGGTCTTGCTGGTCAGGGTGTCGCCGACGCGCAGCACGCTCACGTCCTTGATCCCGGTGATCACGTAGCCCACCTCCCCCGGTCCCAGCGCCTTGACCGGGGTCATCGCTGGGGTGAAGAAGCCGATGTCGTCGATCTCGGCCTCGGTCTTGGCCTGCATCGCCCGGATCGCCTCGCCCTTGGTGAAGGTCCCGTCGACGACGCGGATGTAGGCGATCACGCCGCGGTACTGATCGAACTCGGAGTCGAAGATGAGCGCCCGCGGCGGTGCGTCGGGATCGCCGGAGGGCGGCGGCACCCGCGCGATCAGCTCGTCGAGCACCTCGGTCACCCCGACGCCGGTCTTGGCCGAGATCTGGCGGACCTCGTCGGCCGGCTCGCCGAGCAGATCGGCGATCTCGCCGGCGACGCGCTCGGGCTCGGCGCCGGGCAGGTCGACCTTGTTCAGGCACGGGATCAGCTCCAGGCCCGACTCGATGGCGAGGTAGGTGTTGGCGACCGTCTGGGCCTCGACGCCCTGGGAGGCGTCGACGACGAGCAGCGCGCCCTCGCAGGCGGCCAGCGAACGTGACACCTCATAGGTGAAGTCGACGTGGCCGGGGGTGTCGATCAGGTGCAGCTGGTAGGTCTCTCCGTCCCGGGCGCTCGTGTGCGAGACGCGCACCGCCTGGCTCTTGATCGTGATCCCGCGCTCGCGCTCGAGGTCCATCGAGTCGAGCAGCTGGGCGCGCATCTCCCGGGGATCGACGGTATGGGTGAGCTCGAGGATGCGATCGGCGAGCGTCGACTTGCCGTGGTCGATGTGCGCGATGATCGAGAAGTTGCGGATATGCGCCTGGTCGGCCACTACCCCCTCAGGGTAGGTGGTGGCGCAGCGGTCAGATGGGCGCAGGCCCGCCGGAGTTCGGCGGGTCGTCGATCCCGACCGGCGGCGGCAGCGTGCGGCGGACGTCGAAGCGGCTCAGGATGGGGGCGAGCCGGGGCATCAAGCCGGATCGCTGCAGGCCCTCGGAGGCGATCGAGGCGACCGACAGCAGCCCGCCGAAGATGATCGCGGCGTCGACGGACTTGCGGCCCTGGTCGTTCCAGTAGTCGTCGTGCAGGTCCAGCCACAACGCGAACTCGTCGAGCGTGAGCGCCGCCGAGATCCCGTACGCCGTCGCGGTGATCCGCGAGCCCCAGCGCGGCGGCTCGTCGTGCCCGACGAACACCTGCTGGGTCCACAGAAAGCCGATCCCGAGCAGCCCGAAGATCCCGAACGTCGAGTGGTGAAGGTGCGTGCCGCCCTTGGAGGTGAAGTTGTGAAACGGCGGGATCCCGCGCCGGATCGCGTGGGTGACGAGCCGACAGGCACTGAAGCCGCCGGTGAATCCCACCGCCGAGAGCAGCGCTCGCTCCTGCTGGGAGTCGGTGGTGAGCTTCGCGTAGAGACCCGAGCTTGCCATCTGATGAGGAAGGCTAACCGGCGACCCGGGGGCCTGCACCACGCAGGCGGCGGGTCACGAGCGCGGCCACCTGGTGGGCTTCGGGGATCCGCATGACGAGCACGAGGCGGGCGTAGATCACGCCCGCGACCCCGATCCCGAGCCCGAGCTCGATCAGCCCGCCGAGCAGCGAGGTCCCCAGCAGCGCCTCGAGCAACCGCCACACCGCCCACCCGACGACGGTCGCGATCGCGGTGGCGGCGAGGATGCGGGCGGTGATCATCGCGGTGTGCGGGAGCTCGAGGTTGCCGTTGAAGCCGGTGCGCAGCCGCGCGAGCTGCAGCGCGGTCATCACGATGTTCGCCGCCAGTGTCCCGATGATGAGCCCGGCGATGCCGAGCGGCTTGTAGAGCGCGAAGGAGACGATCAGGTCGACGACGAGGTTGATCAGCGCCAGCTTGGTCGGGATCCACGGGCGCTGCAGGGCGAAGAAGGTCCGAGTGAGCAGCAGGTTGATCCCGGAGAAGGGCAGGCTGATCGCGAACCAGAAGAGCGCGATCGAGACCAGGTGCGTGCCGGTGGTCCTAAACGCGCCGTGCTCAAAGACGACCCGCACGATCGGCGTGGCGAGCACCGCCATCAGCGCGGCGCTGGGGACGAGCAGCAGGTTGATCTGGCGAATCCCGACGCCGATCGTGGAGCGCATCCCGCGCGCGTCGCGCGCATTGGCCATCCGCGCCAACGAGGGGAACAGCACCGTCGTCACCGCGACCGAGAACACCCCCTGGGGCAGCATGTAGAGACGGAAGGCGTCGCTGATCGCGGCGGGCGCGCTGCCGTTGACGAGCACCCCGAGCTCGGTGTTGAGGAACGCGTCGAGGTTGATGATGCCGATCGACATCGTCACCGGCAGGAACAGGATCAGCACCTGTCGGACACGCTGATCGCGCCAGCCACTCAGCGCCACCCCGAAGCGGAAGTCGATCCTGCGCAGCGCAGAGGCGACGAGCGCCAGCTGCACGACGGTCGCCACCAGCCACGCGATCGCGTAGGCGTAGACCTCCTGGCTGCGGCGGAACTGCGTGTGCAGCACGACGAGCAGCACGATGATCACGACATTCCACACGGCGGGCGCGATCGCCGGCACGGTGAACTCGTCGTAGGCCTGCAGGATCCCGGTGAGCAGGCCCGTCACCGACAGCAGCAGCACGACCGGAAACAGGATTCGTGACAGGTTGGCCGTGAGCGGTCCGGAGATCCCGTGATCGACGAAAAGGGGCATGATCACCCCGGCGAGCGCGATGTAGAGCACGGTCAGCGCGCCCACGACCACCAGCAGCATCCCCAGCACGTCGGAGGCGAGCTTGCGTGCCTCCCGGGGATTGTCCTGAGCGAGCAGGTCGGTGAAGATCGGCACGAACGCCGCCCCCAGCGCCGCCTGACTGAACAGGTTTGAGAACAGGTTCGGGATCTGGGAGGCGATCGTGAACGCCGAGTACTGCTTGGTGACGCCGAAGATCGACGCCTGGATCACCTCCCGCGCGAGACCGGCCACGCGTGAGACGGCGGTCGCCGCGGCGAAGATCACCGTCATCACCCCGACCCGTGTCGACCGTCCCTGAGGCGGCGGGGCGAACGCCTGCGTGGGGGCGGTGATCGGCTCGGTCGGGGGTGGGGTCGACCGGGTTCCCGGCGCCGGCGCTGACGGATCGGCGAACCCCGGCGGGACTGCCGACGTGGGCCGTTCGGGATCGGTTTCGTCAGCCACGGCCGGCGCTATAGTACGCGGCCGCCCCCCGGTCCTCGGGGGTTTCGCATCATGGCCAACATTCATTCACAGAAGAAGCGAATCCTCCGCGCCGAGCGTGAGCGCCTGGAGAACCGTCGCTACACGTCGTCGATCAAGACCTACTTTCGTCGCCTCGAGACCGCGGTCGCGTCCGGCGAGACCGAGGTCGCCGACACCGAGCATCGCCAGCTCGTCTCGGTGATCGACAAGGCCGTCAAGCGCGGCGCGCTGCATCGCAACACCGGCGCGCGCAAGAAGTCCCGCGCCGCCCGCGTTCGCCTCGGCGCCTAAGAACTCCCGCGCTCCGGCGCGGATCGCAGGAGGTCCTCCGATCGCCGCGCCGAGCCACAACCCTGAAGGTGTCTCCTTCCAGGTCGACGAGCTGCGGACGATCGACTCCGCCGCGCTGGAGATCCAGGGGCGCTGGTACGGCGTGCGCGGCCGACGGTTCGTGCGACCGGCCCTGATCCTGCACGGCGCCGGGGGACCGGAGCGGCGGATCCTCGCCGGGCTCGACGACAAGCCATGGGCCGCCCTCGACGGCGAACCGTGGCGGGTGACGTTCCCGCTGGATGGGCCGATCGCCCCGTCGATGACGCTCGAGCTGTCGGTCGCCCCGGACATCGCGGTCACGCTGCGTCCCACCGAGGGCGCGCAGGTGGCGAGGACCGTCGACGTGCCGCGAGCCGTCATCGCGCCCCCAGCGCCGACCAACCCTCCGTCCACCTTGCCACCGGGGAACACGACCGCGCCGCCCAGGAACCCGCTCTTGA
>CAZZWJ010000251.1:2033-4652 GCA_964657875.1 uncultured Solirubrobacteraceae bacterium | reverse complement strand
CACCGCACCGCGGGGCCGTTTTTCTGGGTCCGGTGGCCGGCGGTGACCGGCCGGGGAAGCTCGGGCGACGCCGGGAATCGCGGGCCGGCCCTTGAGCTCGTCCCCCGACCCTGGGAAAGTGTCGACTGCAGGGCGTGTCCTGAGCGCGTCTGATCCGAGGAGAGAGATGACCGAGATGACCCCGACTGACCGAGCGCAGACGCTCACGATCGCGTCGCTGCCCGCCCGCGCCGCCGAGCGCTTCCCCGACCACGAGTCCACGCGCCGGCTCGTCGACGGCGAGTGGCAGATCGAGACCTACGCGCAGACATGCGCGGCGATCGACGAGGTGGCGCTCGGTCTCATCAGCCTGGGGATCGCGCCGGGTGACCGCGTCGGCCTGCTCTGCGACACGCGGGCGGAGTGGACGCTCGCCGGCTACGGGATCGCCGCCGCCGGCTGCGTGGTCGTCCCCGTGTATCCGACGAACTCCGCGCGGGAGTGTGCGTGGGTGCTCGGCAACTCCGACGCCCGGGCGGTCATCTGCGAGAACGCCGCGCAGATCGCGAAGGTCACCTCGGTGCGCGAGCAGCTGCCCGCGCTCGCCCACCTGATCGTGATCGACGGCGACACCGGTGACCTGTCGCTCGGTGAGCTGCGCGCCCGCGGGAGCGACGGCGACCGCGGCATCCTCGCCGAACGCCAGGCGGCGGTCCGCCCCCAGGACCCCTACACGATCATCTACACCTCCGGGACCACCGGTCCCCCCAAGGGCGTCGTGCTCACCCATGCCAACGCGGCGGCCGCCTGCGAGACGGTCCAGGCGATCGGGCTCGTGCATGACGACGAGCTCACCTACCTGTTCCTCCCCCTCGCCCATGTCTTCGCCGTCACGTCGATCCTCGCCTCCTTCTACCTGGGCACGTCCATCGTCTACTACGGCGGCGACACCACTCAGATCCTGCCGGAGCTGATTGCCAGCCACCCGACCTACCTGCCGTCGGTGCCCCGGATCTTCGAGAAGCTCTACGTCGCGGCGATGAAGCTGCGCGACGCCGGCTCTGAGGAGGACCAGGCTCGCTTTGACGGCGCCATCCGAGCGGGCCTCGCGGTTCGGGATCTGCGCGCCCGCGGCGCCGCGGTCCCCCCGGAGCTGGAGGCGGTCTTCACCGCGGCTGACGAGGCCCTGTACGCACGGGTCCGTGGGCTTTTCGGGGGACGCATCCAGCAGGCGGTGTCGGGCGCGGCGCCGATCGCCCCGGAGATCCTGCGCTTCTTCTACGCGTGCGGCGTGCTCGTGTTGGAGGGGTGGGGCATGACCGAGACGGTCGCGCTGGGGACGCTCGCGACCCCCGAGCATCACCGCTTCGGAACCGTCGGGCGGGCCGTGCCGGGCATGGAGATCGAGATCGCCGACGACGGCGAGGTGCTGCTGCGCGGTGCGACCGTGTTCGCCGAGTACTGGCGCAACCCCGAGGCGACCGCCGAGACGATCGTCGATGGCTGGCTGCACACCGGAGACCTCGGAAGCCTCGACGACGACGGGTACCTCACGATCACCGGCCGCAAGAAGGACATCATCATCACCGCCGGCGGCAAGAACCTCGCCCCCGCCAACATCGAGAACGACCTGAAGGCCTCGCCCTACATCTCCCAGGCGGTGATGCACGGTGACCTGCGCCCCTACGCGGTCGCGTTGATCACGCTCGACCCCGATGAGATCCTGCCCTGGGCGCAGGCGCGCGGGCTTCCCGAGGATCTCGCCGCACTGGCGAGCCACGCGGACGTCATCGCGCTCGTCGACGAGGTGGTGACGGCGGCCAACGCCCACTATGCCCCCGTCGAGCAGATCAAGCGCTTTGCGATCCTGCAGCGCGACCTCAGCATCGAGGGCGGTGAGCTGACGCCGACGCTCAAGGTCAAGCGCGCGGTCGTCAACGAGCGCTACGGCGACGTGCTCGATTCGCTGTACGCCGCGCCCGCGCGATGAGCGCGACGGTGACGGGGCGCGCCGCGCCGGACGCCCGTCACCAACCGCGGGAATTAACACCTGCCGCTAACGTCAGCGATACAGTCCGCCCGATCCGTCGGTGCGTGTGTGTGCCGCGGCTCAAGCCAAGGACATGCGGGAGGGCACGGGCACCGAAACGGTCCGCGGCTCGGCCGTGATCACAGATCGTCACGGAGAACGGTGTTCCCATTCACGGCGCCATGAACCAGCGGGTAGAGGAGATGCGTTGAGGTCCGCGGCGGGTGACCCATTGAGCGCACTGTCGGTGGCCGAGCTGTTCGCGCGGCACCGCGAGCGCGCGGATCCGGCGATCGTCGAGGAGCTCGTCGCGCGCTACGCGCCGCTCGTGCGGTCGGTCGCCCGGCGCTACCACGCCCGCGGCGAGCCTCTGGACGATCTCGTCCAGGTTGCCAACGTCGGACTGCTGAAGGCGATCCAGCGCTTCGATCCCGACCGGGGCTTCGCGTTCACGAGCTTTGCCACCCCGACGATGCTCGGCGAGCTCAAGCGCTACTTCCGCGACAGCGGCTGGGCGGTGCACGTCCCGCGCGGGGTCAAGGAGCGCGCCCTGCAGCTCGCCGCCGCGACCGACAAGCTGTCGGCCCGCCTCGGCCGGTCGCCGTCGAGGG
>CAZZWJ010000251.1:0-2023 GCA_964657875.1 uncultured Solirubrobacteraceae bacterium | reverse complement strand
GCTCGGCGCCACCCAGGAGGAGACGCTCGATGCCCTGGAGGCGTTTCACGGCCGCCACGCCTCCCCGCTCGAGCGGGGCTCCGATGACGACGAGGAGGGGTCCTCGCTCAGTCCAGCGGCGAGGATCGGCGTCGAGGACGCGGGCCTGGAACGGGCCGAGTATCTGACGGTCATCGCCCGTGGCGTCGATGCCCTGTCGGAGTCCGACCGCCGATTGCTGCACCTGCGCTTCGCGGAGGATCTCACCCAGTCGGAGATCGCCAAGCGCATCGGTACCTCCCAGATGCAGGTGTCGCGGCTGCTGCGGGCCGCGATCGAGAAGATCCGCCGGGTGAGCGGGGAGCTCGAGCCGCCGTCGCCGAGCCCGGGGTAGCTTGCCTAGGCGGTGGAGATGACCGCGGGCGTCCCGAGCGGGACGTGATGGATCAGCCAGTTACCCTCGGGAAGCGTCACGTGCATGCAGCCATGGCTGATCGACTGCCCGATCGTGCTCGTGTCCGGCGTCGAGTGCACCGCGATCCGGTTGCCGCCGGTCCAGTCGGGGATCGCGTGCGGCGCCTTGGCCGACAGCGCGAGGATGCAGCAGCCGTAGGGGCCCGAGGGGTCCCCGGTGTTCAGCTTGTCGGTGACCGCGAAGGTCCCGGTCGGAGTCGGATCCGTGGGGCTGCCGTCGGCGATCGCAAAGCGGCGTACGACGCGGCCGGCGTGAGTGACGAAGAGCTCGTGGCGGGAGAGGATCGCATGCAGCTGCCAGTCGACCCGGGTGAGCTGGACGTGCGTGCTCGGGATCCAGCCGAGGCGGTGGTTGCCGACGGCGACGTTCACCACACCGAGCCAGTGACCGCTGACCCGGCGTACGAGCACCGTCTCCGCGGACCCGAAGCTGTCCCGGGTCGTCAGCCGGCCGATGGTGTGCCCGCCGCCGGGGGCGCTGCGCAGCGTCTCGGGTGCAAGCAGGTAGCCGACGAGCGCGCCGCGGCCCGCCGGGAGCGCCGTCGCCGATGCACGATGGACCGCGGGCGCGGAGTGGGCACGCGCCACGGGCGTGTACGGGGAGGTGCGGGACGACACCCGGGCGGCGGCCGCGGGATGCACGCTCGCGCCGGTGAGCGAGAGCGCGATCACGATCGGCACGACGGCGACGAGCGCCGCGAGGACGGCGAGCACGGCGCGGCCGCGACCGGCGTGGGGACGAGGATTGTGGGGTTCGCTCATGGGAGGGGGCGGACGAGGAGTCTCACGCCCTATCGGCGCTCGTCGTCGCGACCCTGAATCCTAATCGACGGCCCGGGTGGGTGAGTAACCTCTCCCCCATGTTCGGATTGCATACGAAGTCCAAGATGATCGATCCCGAACGCGCGCTGCGCGGCCGCGATCAGCCGGTGCCGGTGGCCGCCCGCCACGCGGTGCTCGGGACCCCGATGACCCCGCCGTTCCCGGAGGGCCTGGAGCAGATCGTCGTCGGGATGGGCTGTTTCTGGGGGGCCGAGAAGCTCTTCTGGCAGGCGCCGGGCGTCTACACGACCGCGGTCGGGTACGCCGGCGGCTACACGCCGAATCCCAGCTATGAGGAGGTGTGCAGCGGCTCGACCGGCCAGACGGAGGCGGTGCTCGTCGTCTTCGACCCGACGAAGACCTCCTTCATGGAGATCCTGCGCCTGTTCTGGGAGAACCACGACCCCACGCAGGGGATGCGCCAGGGACACGATGTCGGCACCCAGTATCGCTCGGCGATCTACTGGGACACCGATGCCCACCGTGAACTCGCCGAGACCTCGCGGGCTGCCTATCAGGAGCGCCTCAGCGCCGCCGGCTACGGGGATATCTCGACCGAGTTCGCCCCCGCGGGCCCGTTCTACTATGCCGAGGACTACCACCAGCAGTATCTGCACAAGAACCCGTTCGGCTACTGCCCCGACCACGGCACCGGCGTGAGCTGTCCGGTCGGACTCGGCGTCGGACCGGCCCCCGCGCAGGTCGACGCGCTGCCCCCGCAGTCGGCGCCGGCGGCCTGATCGCCGCC
>CAZZWJ010000250.1:0-4684 GCA_964657875.1 uncultured Solirubrobacteraceae bacterium | reverse complement strand
CCGCCGTCGGCTCCAGGGCCTCCCCGCGAACCCCCTCCCTGCACTCTGGACACGTGGACAACCCGGACCGCCCGCCGGTGCCGGTAAGGTTCGCGCCCGAATGGACCATCCGCCGTTGACCGCCGAGGACGTCATCTCGATCGTGGAGGAGCGCGGCATCCGGTTCATCCGGATGTGGTTCACCGACATCCTCGGCCAGCTCAAGGCGTTCTCCATCAACGCGACCGAGCTGCGCGACGCGTTTGACAGCGGGATGGGCTTCGACGGCTCGTCGATCACCGGCTTCAACGCGATCGAGGAGTCCGACATGATCGCCCAGCCCGATCCGCGGACGTTCTGCGAGCTGCCGTGGCGCCCCGACGAGGCCGGCGTGGCGCGGATGTTCTGCGACGTGCTCACGCCCGAGCGCACGCCCTATGAGGGTGACCCGCGCCATGTCCTGCGTCGCGCGATCGAGCGCGCGAACTCGATGGGCTTCGATCACTTCTACGTCGGGCCCGAGCTCGAGTACTTCTACTTCCGTGACTCCAAGTCGACCGAGGTCCTGGACGAGGGCGGCTACTTCGATCTGACGACGCTCGACGCGGGCTCAGACCTGCGGCGGGAGACGGTGCTCGCACTGGAGAAGCTCGGTATCCACACCGAGTACACCCACCACGAGGCGGGACCCAGCCAGCACGAGATCGACATGCGCTACGCCGATGCGATGAAGATGGCCGACGACTGCATGACCTACCGGATCACGGTCAAGGAGTACGCGCTGAAGTACGGGCTGCACGCGACGTTCATGCCCAAGCCGATGATGCGCGAGAACGGCTCGGGGATGCACACCCACCAGTCGCTGTTTCAGGGCGAGACCAACGCGTTCTTCAACGCCGACGACCAGTACTTCCTCTCCGACGTCGGCAAGGCGTTCATCGCCGGGCAGCTGCGCCACGCCCGGGAGATCTCCTCGATCTTCGCCCAGTGGGTGAACTCCTACAAGCGCCTGGTCCCCGGCTACGAGGCGCCTGTCCACGTCGCGTGGTCGCGGCGCAACCGCTCGGCCCTCGTGCGGGTGCCGCTCTATCACCCCGGCAAGGAGCGCGCCACGCGGATGGAGCTGCGCTGCCCGGATCCGGCGTGCAACCCCTACCTCACCTTCGCAGTGCTGCTGCAGGCGGGTCTTGAGGGGATCGAGCACGGCTACGAGCTGCCCGACCCGATGGAGAAGAACCTCTACCACCTCGCCCCCGACGAGCGCCGTCGCTTCGGCATCGAGCAGCTGCCCGAGACGCTCGGGGAGGCGATCGAGCTCACGGCCGATTCAGAGCTCGTGCTGCGCACGCTCGGTGAGCACATGTTCAACCGCTACATCGAGATCAAGCGCCAGGAGTGGGACGATTACCGCGTCCAGGTCACCCCCTGGGAGCTCGAGCGCTACCTGCCGGTGCTCTAGCCGAGCGCGTCGGCGAGCGCGACCGGCTCGGTGACCGGAGCCCGGCAGACGAAACCCTCACAGACGTAGGCGGCGGCGCGGCCGTCGACGAGCGGACGGTCGGCGAGCAGCGCCACCGTCGGCGCGTCACCCGTCGGCTCGGGGGCGCCGGCGTAGACGAGGTGGGGGTCGAAGCGAGCGCGGACCACCGCGAGCAGGGCCGCCGCGTCGGCCCCGTTGCCGATGACCGCGACCTCACGGACGCGCGCGAGGGCGAAGTCGAGCGCCTGCAACGCATGGCCGAAGCCGAGCGGATGGCGGGCGAGGATCGGGGCCACCCGCGACAGCACCTCATCCGCGGGACCCTCCCAGTCACGATCACCCGACAGCCGGGCGAGGGTGAGCAGGCCCAGCGCGGCCGACGAGCTCCCCGACGGGGTGGGGGCGTCATCGAGGTCCCGGCGGCGGGGAAAGCCCGAGCCGCCGCCCGCCGCGGTGGTGAAGAACGCGCCTCGCTCGGGGTCGCGGAAGCGCCGTACGAGCACCTCGGCGAGCGTCTGAGCCTCCGTAAACCAGCGCGGGTCCAGCGTCGCCTGATAGAGCGCGAGCAGCGCCTCCAGCAGATGGGCGTGATCCTCGAGGTAGGCGTCGATGTGCGCCCGGCCGTCCTTGTAGGTGCGGGCGAGCTCGCCGTCGGGTCCGCGCATCTCGCCGACCACGAACTCGGCGCAGGCGACCGCCGCCTCCACGTAGTCGGGCCGCTCGAGCGCCGCCCCGGCCTCGGCGAGCGCGGCGATCATGAGGGCGTTCCACGAGCACAGGCGCTTGTCGTCGGTGCCGGGGCGCACCCGCCGCTCCCGGACCGCGTAGAGCCGGGCCCGGATCTCGGCGAGCATCGCCGGCGCGGGCTCGGGCCCATGGCCCTCGAGGACGTTCGCGCCCTCGAAGTTGCCCGCCTCACTCGCGCCGAAGAACGAGATCGCGGCGGCGGCGAGATCCCCATCGCCGAGCGCCTCGCGCAGCTGCGCCATCGTCCACACGTAGTAGCGGCCCTCGACCCCCTCCGAGTCGGCGTCCAGGGCGCAGTAGAAGCCGCCCTCGGGTCCGCGCATCTCCGCAAGCGCCCAGTCGAGCGTCTCCTCACAGACCCGCCGCAGCCGCGGCGCCCCGCTCACCTGAAAGCCGTGCAGGTAGGCGCGCGCGAGCAGCGCGTTGTCGTAGAGCATCTTCTCGAAGTGCGGGACCGTCCAGGTCGCATCGACGCTGTAGCGGGCAAAGCCTCCGCCGACCTGGTCATAGATGCCGCCGGCCGCCATCGCCTCGAGCATCCCCAGCGACATCTCACGCTCGCCGCGGCCCAGCAGGAACTCGATCAGCGACGCCTGGGGAAACTTCGGCGCGTGGCCGAATCCCCGCCCGGCGTGGTCAAAGCCGTCCGCCAGCCCCGCGACCGCTGCGGCGAGCGTCGCCTCGCTCATCGCGCCGGGCTCGGCCGGCAGGTTCGAGGCCCCGCCCAGTGAGGCGGCGAGGGAGGCGCCCTGGGCGAGCACGTCCTCGCGACGCTCGCGCCAGGCGGAATCGACCGCGCCGAGCACCGTCGGCCAGCTCGGCATGCCGTGGCGGGATGCGGGCGGGTAGTAGGTCCCGGCGAAGAACGGCGTCCCGTCGGGGGTGAGAAAGCAGTTCAGCGGCCAGCCACCCTGGCCGGTCATCGTCTGACAGGCCTCCATGCACACCGCGTCGACGTCGGGCCGCTCCTCGCGATCGACCTTGACGCAGACGAAGCGCTCGTTCATGACCGCCGCCACCGCCGGATCCTCGAAGGACTCGTGGGCCATCACATGACACCAGTGGCAGGCCGAATAGCCGATCGAGACCAGCAGCGGCCGGTCCTCGTCCCGGGCCCGCTGCAGCGCCGCCGGCCCCCACGGGTACCAGTCGACGGGGTTGTCGGCATGCTGGAGCAGGTACGGCGAGGTCTCGGAGGCGAGGTGGTTGGGCATCCTGGAGGCGAGCCTACCCGCGGGGTCCGCGGTCAATAGGCTCCTCGCACCCGACGTCAGTTCTTTTCGGAAACGCAGAAGAGTGAAGGAGACCGCGATGCCCAGCCGCCGTGAACCGGTGAACGCCCCCAACGCCCCGAAGGCGATCGGCCCCTACGTGCATGCGGTGCGCGCCGGCGGCCTGCTCTTCTGCTCGGGCCAGATCCCGCTGGACCCGCGCACCGGCGAGCTCGTCGCCGGGGGCGCGGCCGAGCAGGCGGGCCGCTGCCTGGAGAACCTCGCGGCGGTCTGTCAGGCGGCGGGTGCGGGGCTCGGAGACGCGGTCAAGGTGACGATCTATCTCACCGACATGGCCGACTTCGCCGCCGTCAACGAGGTCTACGGATCGTTCTTTGAGTCCGGCCCGCCGGCTCGGGTGGCGATCGCCGTCTCCGCGCTGCCCCGGGGCGCCGACGTGGAGATGGACGCGATCGTCGCGCTCGACTGAAGCGGCGCGACCCGGCCGCGACCCCGCGGGCGCCCCGCCGCCCACCGGCTCTCGTTCCTCAGTAGTGGATCGCGCCGCGCACGCCGCCGCCGGCGGTGATCGCGTCGCCGGTGACCGCGACGCTGCGCGGACTGCACAGGAACGTGACCACGTCGGCGACCTCCTCGGCGGTGACGATCCGTCCGATCGAGGTCCTGGCCTCCAGCGACGCCCGCACCGCCTCGGGGCTTGAGCCCTGCGCGCCGGCCATCCGCGCCAGCGTGTCCGGGAAGCGCTCGGTGACCGTCATGCCGGGATGCACGACGGTGACGTTGACCCCGTCGGCCCCGTATTCGTCGGCCAGGTTCTTGGTCATGGCGGCGACGGCGACGTTGCGCACCGAGCCCACCACCGAGCCCGTCGATCGAGCCGCCAGCCCGCTCACGTTCACGATTCGCCCGAACCCCCGGGCCGCCATCGCCGGCGCGAACGCCCGCGCGCAGCGCAGCGCGCCGGCCACCTTCACGTTGATCTGAGCGGCGAGCTCGTCGTCGGCCATCGCCCCGGTGTTCGCCTGGGCGGCGCAGTTGACGAGGATCTCGACGTGCCCGAGCTCGGCGGTCACCCGGTCGGCCATCGCGCTCACCGCCGCGGGGTCGCCGGTGTCACAGACCGCGAAGCTGACGCGCGTACCGAGCTCATCGACCACCCGGCGAAGCGCGGTCTCGTCGCGCGCGACGAGCGCGACCCGCGCCCCCTCGGCGTGCAGGGCCCGGGCGACGGCGAGGCCGATCCCCC
>CAZZWJ010000249.1:0-4705 GCA_964657875.1 uncultured Solirubrobacteraceae bacterium | reverse complement strand
CTGCGCGAGCTGCGCGGCCCGCTCCCGGACATCCCGTTGATCCCCACCGGGGGGGTCAACCGGGAGAACGCCGCGGCCTTCCTCGCCGCCGGGGCGGCCGCGGTCGGCGTCGGATCGGCGCTGGGCGAGCCGGGGACCGACCTGGCCGCGGCCACGCGGGCGTGGCTGCAGCTGTGCCGGTCGGAGACGACCTGACCCGAAACCCCGGGTCAGGGCAGGATCCAGGTGTCCTTGCCGCCGCCGTTGCGCGAGGAGTTGACGACCATCTCGCCTTCGCCGAAGGACACGCGCGACAGCGCGCCGGGCGCCAGGCGCGGGGGCGCCCCGGCGAAGCAGAACGGCCGCAGGTCGACGTGACGCGACTGCAGACGACCGTCGATCACCGTCGGGTGGCGTGACAGCGGCACGATCGGCTGACAGATGTAGCGCTCGGGATGGTCGCGCAGCGTCACCCGCAGGCCCTCGAGGTCGCGCTCGGTGGCGAGCGCGCCGATCGTCACCCCTTCCCCGCCGTGGCCGTGGCGGGGCTTGATCACGAGCTCGCGCAGCCGCGTCAGCGCGTCGGCGACGACGGCCGGGTCGGCGAGTGAGGCGGTCGGGACCGACGGTACGAGCGGCGCCTCGTCGAGGTAGAAGCCGATGAACTCCTCAACGTGGCCGTGGACGAGCTTGTCATCGGCGACCCCGTTGCCGAAGTGGTTGACGAGCCCCAGGGTGCCCGCCAGCCACGGCCCGCAGAGCAGCTCGCCGATCGCCGTCGGCGTGCCGTCGCCGTCGAACGCGCGGTCCTCGTCGGTGCGCCGGTAGACGACGTCGACCGGAGTCTCCCGGCCGTCGGGCCGCACCCCGAAGAGGCGGTCGTCCCGGCGGCGCAGGTCGGCCGGCGTGAGCAGCGGGATCCCGAGCGCGCGGGCGAGCGTCCGGTGCTCATAGAAGGCGACGTTGCCCGGACCGTCGGAGACGAGCACGATCGTCGGGTGCGACGGAGCGGGGCGGGGGACGGCGGCGCGCAGGCTGTCGCCGAGCAGACCGAGGACCGCCGGGCCGACCGGCCGGGGCTTGGGGACACCGGGAGGCAGCGCGGCGCACACCGCGTCACGGGCGGCGATCAGGTACGCGAGCCCCGAGGGGGTGCGCAGGTTGTCCTCGAGCACGACGAAGCCGCCGTCCGGGCCGCGGACCAGATCAAAGCCGATGATCGAGGCCGCGGCGCCACCCGCGGGGACGCGACCCGCCAGCTGGGGCTCATAGCCCTCGGCATGCTCGATCGTGGCGGCGCTGAGGACCCCCTCGGCGATGATCCGCCGCTCGCCGTAGACATCGGCGAGAAACGCGTTGAGCGCCCGCGCGCGCTGACCGAGGCCCGCGACGAGCGGCTGCCACTCCTCGGCGGGGATGAGCCGGGGGATCGGGTCCACCACGAACGGCTGCCCGCCGAAGGTCACCCCGTGGTCGTCGAGGTGGCGCGCGACCGCGCCGACGATCGCGTCGAGGTCGGCGTCAGTCAGCGCGCCGAGCAGCGCGGCGTAGTGGGGACGGGGTGAGCCGTCCGCGTCACGATCCTCGTCGTAGGGGGCGTCAGAGGTCATGACGCTGCAGCCACAGCTCCAGCAGCGCGAGCTGCCACAGCTTGGATCCCTCCAGCGTGGTCAGGTGCTCGCCGGGCGCCGTGAGCAGCGTCCGCACGTGATCGGGGTCGAACAGGCCGCGGTCGCGGGCGGCCGGGGAGGCCATGAGATCGCCGACGAGCTCGAGCGTCTCACCCTCCAGGGTCGAGAGCGCCGGCACGGGGAAATACCCCTTGGGCCGGTCGATGACGACGTCGGGGAGAACCTCGCGGCCCGCCTGCTTGAGCACTCCCTTGCCGCCCTGGGCGAGCTTGAGCTCGGGCGGGCAGGCCGCCGCCAGCTCGACGAGCTCGTGGTCCAGGAACGGGGTCCGGGCCTCCAGTCCCCACGCCATCGTCATGTTGTCCACGCGCTTGACCGGGTCGTCGACGAGCATGATCTCGGTGTCGAGGCGCAGACCGCGGTCGACCGCCGTCTCGGCGCCCGGGCGGGCGAAGTGCGCGTCCAGGAACGCGCGGCTCGGGTCTGACCCGGTGCGGTGGGCGGCCTGGAGGGTGGCGGCCATCTCCGCGTGAGGTCGATCGAAGAACGCGGCCGCATAGGCGTCGGCGCCCGTCCCCGGGGCGTCGCGCAACGGCGGATACCAGGAGTAGCCGGCGAACACCTCATCGGCACCCTGGCCTGACTGGACGACCTTCAGCGACTGGGAGACCTCCTGGGAGAGCAGGTAGAAGGCGACCGCGTCATGGGAGACCATCGGCTCGCTCATCGCGTCCACGGCTCCGTCGAGGGCGGGCAGCATCCGGCTCGTCTCGATGTGGATCCGGTGGTGGTCGGTGGCGAACTCCCGGGCGACGATGTCGGAGTATCGAAACTCGTTGCCCGCGCGCTCCCCGACGTCGTCGAAGCCGATCGAGAACGTCGACAGGCGCTCCTGGCCGGAGTCGGCGAGCAGCGCGACGATCAGGCTCGAGTCAAGCCCGCCGGAGAGCAGCACCCCGACCGGGACGTCGGCGACCATGCGGCGCCGCACCGCGGTCCGCGTCGCCTCGAGCACCGCGTCGGTCCAGTCCTGCTCACTCCAGCCGCGGTGCGCATCCTGTCGGGTGGCGTCGACGCTCCAGTAGACCTCCTCGCTGCGGCGCCCGGCGCCGTCGATGAGCAGCGTCGTCGCCGGCGCGAGCTTGCTCACCCCGTTGAGGATCGTGCGGGGCGCGGGGACGACCGCGTGCCAGCTGAGGTAGTGGTGCAGCGCGATCGGGTCGATCGAGGTGTCGATCCCACCGCCCGCGAGCAGCGCGGGCAGCGTGGAGGCGAAGCGCAGCGCGTCGCCGTGCTCGGCGAGGTAGAGCGGCTTGACGCCCAGCCGGTCGCGGGCGAGCAGCAGCGTGCCGTCGGCCCGGTCGGCGAGCGCGAAGGCGAACATGCCCTTGAAGTGGCGCACGCAGTCCCGGCCCCAGCGGGCGTAGGCCTTGAGGATCACCTCGGTGTCGCTGGTGGAGAAGAAGCGATGACCCACGGCCTCGAGCTCGGCGCGCAGTTCCCGGTGGTTGTAGATGCAGCCGTTGAACGCGACGGTGAGCCCGAGCTCCGGGTCGCTCATCGGCTGGTCGCCGGCGGCGGAGAGGTCGATGATCTTCAGCCGCCGGTGACCGAGCGCGATCGCGTCGTGGGCCCACACTCCGACGCCGTCGGGACCGCGGGCGGCCATCGTGGCGGTCATCCGCGTCACCGCCTCGACGTCGGCGGGGCGGCGCATCGCGTATTCGCCGGCGAATCCGCACACGGTCAGCGCACCCCCGTCGTCTCAGGCGACGCGCAGACGGGAAGCTCCGGCGCGCCGGTCACCCGCGGCGGTGACGAACGCCCGGAAGAGGGCGGCCTGCTCGATCCGGGCCGTGAGCGACTCCGCGTGCCACTGCACGCCGAGCACGAACTCCCGGTCGGTCGCCTCGATCGCCTCGATCGTCCCGTCGGGCGCCCGTCCGGCGACGATCAGCCCGTCGCCGAGGCGGTCGACCGCCTGATGGTGAAAGGAGTTGACCTCGGCCTGGTCGATCCGCAGGACCTGGGCGACGTGCGTATCGCCCGCCAGGGTCACCGCGTGGGTCGGCTGCCCCCCCGGGGCCGTCTGGCGATGGTCGATCTCGCCGGAGACGCGGTCGGGCAGATGCTGGTGCAGGGTGCCGCCGCGGGCGACGTTGAGCAGCTGCATGCCGCGACAGATCGCCAGGATCGGCAGTCCCCGCGCGTCGGCGGCCCGGGTCAGGGCGAGCTCGAACTCGTCGAGGTCGCTCTCGACCGGCCCGGTCGCCGGGTGCAGGTCCTCGCCGTAGGCGCGGGGGTCGAGGTCCGGGCCACCCGACAGGCAGATGCCGTCGACCCGATCCAGCAGCGCCAGGGCGAGCTCGGGCGCCAGCGGCGGGACGACGAGCGGGATCGCCCCGGCCGCCTCCAGCGCCTTCAGGTACTTGAGCCCGAGCGCCATCTCATGCGACGCCGGCTCCCCCTCGGGCGTCGGCGACACGGTCTCCGATCGCCGCACCTCCGAGGTGGTGACGGCGATGAGCGGCCGGGCGGCGGGCATCTCCATCTCTGTCGTCTCGTCGCTGGCCACGGTGCTCAGGCGCAAGTCTCGCAGACGCCCCCACCGTCGGTCAGCGGCGCAGGGTGATCTCGCGGCGGGAGCGGACCGTCGCCTCGCGGCGCCCGCGCTCGAAGTGGAAGCTCGCCTCGACGGTGAGCCGCTGCGAGCGGGCGTCGTCAAGCAGCCGGCGACCGCGGGCGGTGAGGTGGATGCGCACGCGCGCGCGACCGGCTCGAGTGATGCGAGCGCTCGCGGTGGCCACCAGGACGCGGGCGCGCCGTCGCCGCGTCCGGTGGTGGGTGTGCGTGGTGAGCTCGACGTTCGCATACCAGCCGATCGTGAGCTGCCCCGCGGCGGGGGCATGGAAGGTGACGGTCGCGCCGTGGGCGAGCACGCGATCGATGCGCGCGCTCACCGCCGGGAGGGCGAGCGCGTGGTGCAGCGCCGAACGGATCGCCGCGTCCGACACCGCTCGCGGCGTGGCGCGACGGGTCACGCCGGTCGGCGGGGACACCGGGGCCGCCGCGGGCGCGGTGGCGGGGGCGGGGGC
>CAZZWJ010000248.1:0-4724 GCA_964657875.1 uncultured Solirubrobacteraceae bacterium | reverse complement strand
ATCGCGAACGAGCCGGGGCCCGGCGGGTCGTTCACCGACGTCGGGACAGTCTCGCTGCCCGCGGGCACCCAGCCGGTGATCCTCGACCGCGCCGCCGCGTCGCCGTTGACGCCCAGCGCCCCCGACGACTCGCTCGGTGAGATCGCGATCACCCGAACGGGCGCCCCGCCGGCCGTGCATACCATCTCCCCTGCCGATGCCCGGTCGCTCTGTGGACGGCGTCTGCAGTGGATCGAGCTCGTCCGCTGAACGCGCAAGACTTGGTGCGCTAGCGCACCGGTGCGTAACTTTCTGCCGATAGGCCCGTTGAAGACATTGTGAATCCCATCCATCCCGAGCCCCTGACGACGATCCCGAGCGGTCACGTGCCCGCCCCGCCCAGCGACCCGGTGCTCGGGATCCCGATCGCGATCACCGACTATGACCGGACGCTCGACTGGGTCGACGCGATGGTCGCCGCGGCTCAGCCCGGATACGTCTGCGTCTCCAACGTCCACGCCGTGATGGCGTCTGAGGAGGACCCGGACCTGCGCACCGCGCTGCTCGGATCCTCACTCAACGTCCCCGACGGCATGCCGCTCATCTGGGCGCTGAACCTCCTCGGTCACTCGCTCCGCGACCGCGTCTACGGGCCGGAGCTGATGGCGCGCGCCTGCGCCCGGGCCGCGCACACCGGTCAGAGCTTCTACCTCTACGGGGGCCGCAACCAGGGCTCCCTCGTCCAGCTCGCGCTCAACCTGCGCACCCGCTTCCCCGGCATCCGGATCGTCGGCGGCTACTCGCCGCCCCACCGCCCGCTCACCGCCGAGGAGGAGGCGTCGGTCGCCGAGGCGATCAACGACTCCGGGGCGGACGTCGTGTGGGTGGGGATCGGGGTGCCCAAGCAGGAGAAGTGGATGGCGTCGATGCGCGACCGGCTCCAAGCACCGGTCCTGATCGGCGTCGGAGCCGCGTTTGACTTCCATTCCGGTCTGGTTCCCCAGGCGCCGGCGTTCCTGCAGGACGTGGGCCTTGAATGGGCCTACCGACTGACCCGCGAACCGCGGCGACTGTGGCGGCGCTACCTGCGCTACAACCCACGCTTCGTCTGGGCGATCGCTCGCCAGATGCTCCTGCGTCTGCGCCCGCAGCGATCGCACTGACCCGACCCCGGCCACGGCGGTGGTGACGGTCGCGATTCCGGTCCTCGACGGACGCCGATGGCTCCCCGAGGTGATCGCCGCGATCAAGGCCCAGCAGGTCGATCACGAGATCGAGCTGCTCATCTGCGACTCGGGCTCGCGTGACGGGTCCGCCGAGCTCGCCCGGGCGGCCGGCGCCCGGGTGTTCGATCTCCCCCGCGCCGACTTCGACCATGCCCGCACCCGCAACCGCCTGCTCGACGAGGCCCGCGGCGAGTTCGTCGCGATGCTCACCCAGGACGCCCAGCCCGCCGCACCCGACTGGCTGGCGACCCTGCTGCGGGGCTTCGAGCTCGCCGACGACGTGGCGCTCGTCTACGGCCCCTACCGGCCGCGCGGGGACTGCCCGCCGCTTGAGGCGAGCCGCCTGGAGCGGTTCTTCGCGGCCCTCGCCCCCGCCGGCGGGCCGCGGATCGATCGGCTCAGCGACGGCGAACGGTCACCCGGCCACCCGGCCACGGCGGCGCAGATCGGACCCGAGCGGGGCTACTTCACCGACGCCAACGGCTGCATCCGCCGCAGCGCCTGGCAGTCGATCCCCTACCCCCCGGCCGCCTACGCCGAGGACCATGCGCTCGCGGTGGCGATGCTGCGCGGCGGCTGGGCGAAGGTGCTCATGCCCGAGGCGGGGGTCCTGCACTCCCATCACTACACCCCGACCCAGCGGCTGCGCCGGGCGTTTGACGACTACCGCGGGCTGCGTGAGGTCTACGGCTACCGCCAGCCGAGCGATCTCGGCTTCCTCACCGCACAGCTGCGCGGCGCCGGCGGGGTGGGCCTGCGCACCGCGCGCGCCTCCGGTGAGTCCGGGGCCGCCACCGGGGGCCGCGTCGCCCGCGCGGTGGCCGAGCAGACCCTGCAGCTCGCCGGGGGCGCGCTCGGGTCCCATGCCGAGCGGCTGCCCCGAGCCCTGCGGCGGCGGATCTCCCTCGACGGACGTGGCGAGGTCACGACGCTTGACTGGGACGTGATCGCGCCGGTCGCCCCGCCTCCCCCGGCTCAGAGATGGACGTAGGCGAGGCCGTGGTGGACCGCGGCGAACGCCCGCTGCGCCGGGCCGGGCGTGAGGTGCTTGGCGATGAAGTAGCGCTCGGACTCCGCCGTCCACCGCGGGCGGTCGGCGACGACCGTCCCCACGTGGCGCACGGTCACCCCGGGCTCATAGAGGACCGCGCCACCCGCGGCCCGCAGACGCAGGCAGAGGTCCTCCTCCTCCTTGTAGAGGAAGAGGCGCTCGTCGAAGCCCCCGAGCGTTTGGAAGGTGTCGCGACGCAGCATCAGCGCCGCACCGGAGGTCCACGCCACCCGGCGGGCGACGTCACTGGCCCGCCAGTAGCTGTGCCCGCCGCGGATCGCGATCTGCGCCCGGGCGCCCCGCAGCCGCCCGTGGTCATACGGCTGCGGCGCGCCGTCCGCGCCACGGAGCCGCGGGCCCACCGCCCGGACGTCACCCGGCCCCGACAGCGCGCGCAGGAGGCGCCCGGCGGTGTCGGGCTCGGTCAGCTCCACATCGGGGTTGAGCAGCCACAGATACTCGGCCCCGGTGCCGGCCGCGAGGCGGTTGTGACCGGCGCCGAAGCCCCGGTTCTCCGGCGCCGTGCTCGCCGTGATGCGCGGATCGGCGGCGGCGAGGTCGGTGAGCGATTCACCGGAGGCGTTGTCGAGCAGGTTGATCTCGTAGTCCAGCCCGCCGGCTTGAAGATCGGCGACGACGCTCGGCAGGCAGCGCTCCAGGTAGCGCCGCGTGCGGTAGTTGACGATCTGCACCGCGAGCGTCGGGGGGGTCACCGGGCCAACGTTAGGGATCCTCGGTGAGCGACCGGCGGTTGCGCGCCGGCGGCCCGAGCGTCTACCGCCTCGCCGCCGGATCGGACATCGGCGGGGAGCTCTATGAGCGCGAGCTCGTGCGCCGTCTCCCCGCCCACGGCGTCGATGTCCTCATCGGTCTGCCCCCGGGGCCGGGGCCCGAGCTCGAGCCGATCCCCGGCGTCCGGGCGATGCGACTGCCCCCCGGCGCCGCCGTCCACTGGGTGACCGCGCCGCTCGTGCTCATTCCCTGGACGATCCGGCGGCTGCGGCGCCGTGAGCTCGACGTCCTGCGCGGCCCCTCGGTGCGCTGGTCCGGCCCCTCGCTGCTCACCGCGCGGGCGCTGTGTCTCGCACGGGTCCCGGTGGTCATCCATCACCACCACTTCGAGGCGCGCTGGCACCGGCTGGAGGCCGCCATCCTGCGCCGCGCCGACGCCGTGATCACCGTCTCGGCGTACTCGCAGGCCCAACTGATCGCCGCGGGCGTCGATCCCACCCGGATCCACATCGCCTACAACGGGATCGACGGACCGGATGAAAGCGACCCCGAGCCGGTGACCACCTGGCCCGCCGACGGCCTGCGACTGCTCTGCCTGGGACGGCTGGAGACTCGCAAGCGGCCGCGGCTGGCGATCGACACCCTCGATCGGCTCATCCGGGCCGGGGAGCCCGCCTCGCTCGTGATCGCCGGTGAGGGCCCGCTCCGCGCCGAGCTCGAGGCGCACGTCGCCACCCTCGGGCTCGGGGACCGCGTCCGCTTCCTCGGACGCGTTGACGACGCCCGCAAATGGCGTCTCTACGACGGCGCCGAGATCCTGCTGTTCGGCTCGACCGTCGAGGGCTTCGGCCTCGTCGTCGCCGAGGCCCAGTCGCGCGGTCTCCCGGTGATCGCCGCGGCGGGCACCGCCACCGCCGAGGCGCTCGTCGACGGCGAGAGCGGGCGGCTCGTCACCCCCACTCCTCGGGCGTTCGCCGACACCGTCACCGCCTTGCGCGATCCGGCGCAGCGAAACCGGATGAGCGAGCGCGCCCGGGTCTTCGCCGCGCGATTCAGCTGGGAGGCGTGCGCCGCCGGCGTCGCTACGGAGCTGGCGGCGGTGCGCCATGACTGACGGCGTCAGGTGGACGTGCGCGGCACCCGTCAACATGATCGGCCAACGGTGAGCTCATTGGACGACAAGCATCCATCGGTAGGGTCCGGACCCGTGTCCGCTGTCACCGACGCGACCCCGCGCCCGGCGAGCGACGCATCCGCCCCCGCCGCCTCCGGTGGCGCCCGCCCCGGATTGACGACGGCCGCCGCGACCGTCGGCCTCGCGGCCCTCCTGGTGGCGATCGCCTTCATCACCGGTGGTGGCGTGGATGAGACCGTCGCCTCGTCGGGCAACACCTGGACGGAGATCGGTCTCACCCTGATCGGGTTGATCGCGGTCACGATCGGCATCTTCATCCGGCCGCCCGGGGCCCGGCGTGCGGGTTGGGTGACCGCCGGGCTGATGGGGGCGCTGTTCGCGCTGGAGGCCGGCTCGGTCGCGTGGTCGGTCGCCCCTGACAGCTCCTGGCTCGCCTCGGGACAGATGCTCGCCTACCTCGCCGTGTTCGCCGGGACGATCTTCCTGGCGCGGCCGTTGATGTCGAGGTGGACGATCGTGCTCGGCGCCCTGATCCTGTGGGCAAGCGCCCTGTCCGCATGGTCGCTCTTGGTTGAGGTGTTCCCGGCATCGCTGGCCGCCA
>CAZZWJ010000247.1:0-4728 GCA_964657875.1 uncultured Solirubrobacteraceae bacterium | reverse complement strand
GACGATGAAGACGGCGACCCCTCCGGCGAGCATGCGCTTGAGGTGCGGCCGCGAGCGCTCCCGGCGCGCGGCGAGGGCGAAGGGCAGGAGCATCCCCGCGGTGAGCTTCACCGCGATCGCGGCGACGAGCAGGCCGCCGGCGCTGCGGGCCCGGTGCGCGCCGAGCGCCGCGACCGCGCCCATGAGCAGCGCCAGCATGAGCGTGTCGTTGTGCGAGCCCCCGACGGCGTAGATGAAGAGCACCGGGTTGAGGCCGACGAACAGCGCCGCCCGCACGGGGTCGCGTCCCAGGCGCCGGGCCACCCGGGCCGTGAGGGCGATCGTGACCAGGCTCCCGGCGACCGCGATCAGCTTGTAGACGACCGCCGCGGCCTCGATCCCCAGGTGACCGAGCAGGTCGCTCAACGCGGTGAAGAGCGGCCCGTAGACCGTCGGGGTCACCACCCACTTCGCACCGATGTAGGGCAACCACGAATCGTCGTGACCGAGCGCGTTGGGGCCATAGACGTAGGGGTTGAGGTGAAAGATCGCCGACATGCGCCCGTAGTCGCCGTAGCTGAAGACGTCGGTGGACAACAGCGGCGGCGCGAGCGCCATGAGCACGTGCAGGACGACGATCGCGCCGACGATCGCGGTTGCCGACAGCCGGCGGCCGTGGCGCACGAGGATCCCCCAGCACGCGGTCGCGACCGTGAACAGCGCGATCACCCCACCGAGGTGGATGTTGGGCCCGAGATGCCCGAGGGGGTCGGCGAGGCTGGTCGCGGAGATCGCATCGTGCACCGGCTTGGGCAGCAGGACTCCGGTGTGGGCGCTGGAGAGCACCGTCACGGCGCCCGCGAGCACGAGCACGATCAGCGCCCCCCAGGCGACCGCGTCCTCGGAGGCGAACGGGCGGCTGGCGGGGCGGGGGGGCCGGATAGGCCCGGGGGCGACGACGACCGTCCCGGTGGCCCCGTTGACGACCGCCGGGGGTTCGCTCACCGCCATGGGGCCGTCCCCACGCGCGCGGGCGTCACGGTCTGCGGGACGGGATGGGACATCGTGGCTGCTCTTGAATGAGGGTCGGGCTGGCGCGTACGGACGGGAGGTCGGCGTGGACGCGCCGACGCGCGACCGGCAGATCTCTCGTGGGAACCGGATGAGACGGCGACGATCACCCTTTGCGTCGCGGCCGTAACGGTGTCACCATTGCATACATGCCCGATGACCGTTTTGAAAATCGCATCCGCGCGATCGCCCAGCAGCTCTCGCGCTCCATCTCCGATGTCGACCTCGACGGGGTCGCCGATCGCTTCGGTGTCGACCGTGACCGAGTCCGGGGCGTCGCCGACGCCGCCCAGGACTGGCTGAGCGACCGCACCGCCGACGACGAGCCGCTGTTCGGCCAGACCGCCCCCCCTCCGGCGGCCTATGAACCGGTCACCGCCCCCGCGGACGGCGCCATCGCGTCGCCCCGGCCCGTCGGCGGACCCCATCCGCTGGACGTCGCGACCGAGCTGCAGGGCCGGGCGCTCAGCGCGCTCGAGTCCGGGCGCTGGACGCTGCGTCCCGGCGCGGGCAAGATCACCGGCACCGGCGTCGGGCCCGAGCCGCCCGAGGACGCCGACCTGCCCGGCGAGCTGCGCGCGCGGGACTGGATCGCCGCCGACGGCACCCCGACGCTCGTCGGGCATCAGGCGCTGCTGCGCTGGTGTGCGACCGCGTCGCCCACCGATCAGGCGTTGTAGGCGATCATGGCCGCCCCGAACAGCAGGCAGTAGATCCCGAACGGCCGCAGGCTGCCCCGCTCAAACCAGCGGGACAGGAAGTGCACGGTGACGACCGCGGTGACCGCGGCGCACGCGGCCGCGATCACCGCCGCCAGCCGGACGCCCCCGTCGCCGTTGGGCCCGAGCAGATCACCGAACTTCAGCAGGCCGGCCGCGATGATGATGGGCGTGGCGAGCAGGAAGCCGAACCGCGCCGCGTCGGCGTTGTCGAGGCCGCGCAGGATCCCCCCGGCCATGACGACGCCGTCGCGACTGATGCCGGCGACCAGCGCGGTCGACTCACACAGTCCGATCACCGCCGCCTCGGGGTAGGACAGATTGGTCAGGTTGCGGGCGCCGTCGGCGTCGGCGCTCTGGCGGGCGAGCTCGCGGACCGCGGACCGGCGCCGCAGCCGCTCGGCGCCGAGCAGCATCACGCCGTTGAGGGTGAGGAAGATCGCGGCGATCTCCGGGCGCGCGGTGGCGACGCGGAGCGTGTGCTCGAACGCGAGCCCGAGGATGCCGACCGGGATCGAGGCGACGATGATCAGCCACGCCAGCCGCTCGGTGGAGGTCTCGATGCGCCGCCGGCGCACCGTCCGCACGAACGCCCGGACGATCTCCACCCAGTCGCGCCAGAAGTAGATGAGCAGCCCGATCGCGCTGCCCACGTGGAGCATCACGATGAACGCGAGCCACGGCGACTCGGTCTGAGACTGCCAGCGCACGATGTTGGTCCAGCCGAACAGGTGCGGGAACAGCACCGTATGCCCGAGGCTCGAGATCGGGAAGAGCTCGCTGACTCCCTGCAGAACACCGAGGATGACCGCCTGCAGCGTCGTGATGAGCGCGCCGGCCCCGATCATGCGATCATCCTACAGCCGCGTCGGCAGGCTGCGGCCGGGGGTCCAGGTGACCACCGACGTGCGCCTCGGGACGCGTCTGCACGTCGCAGAGGGTGACGACCGCGTAGGCGACCCCCGCGATGAAGGCGATGAAGGCGACGAGGCTCACCAGCGGGTCGCCGACGCCCAGTCCACTGGCGTAGGGCTTGGAGAAGCCGTCGACCAGCGACGCGCCCAGCGGCCGGGTGACGATGTAGGCCAGCCAGAAGCTGACGATCGGGTTCCAGCCGAAGCGCCACCAGCCGATGCCGGGGATCGAGATCACGACCGCGAAGAGGACGGCCGAGGACCAGAAGCCGAGGCCCAGCGTGGTCGCCGTGAGGTCGCCGGCCGCGGTCCCCAGCGCGAAGGTGGAGAGCACCGCGGCCCAGTAGAAGCGCTCGCGCCGGCGCGTGGTGATGCTGTGGATCGACAGCGTGCCCTCGCTGCGATACCACGAGAGGAAGATCCCGGCGGTGACGATCGCGAAGAACGGTGTCGTGATCGTGTAACCGATGCCGAAGCCGTCGCGGATGCCGTCGGCCGCCATCGTGCCGAACACCGCGACCATCATCACCGCGAACCAGTAGTACGCGGCGCGGTACTCGGTCTGGCGCAGCTGCAGGCGCATCGCGAGGGCGAAGCCGAAGATGCCGACGGCGGCGGCCAGCGGGACGCTCTGCTGCCCCAGTGAATCCGACATCGCCTCGCCCATGCCGGTGGTGATGAGCTTGAGGATCCAGAACAGCGCGGTGATCTCCGGAACCTTGGTGAGCAGGCGCGGTGGCGAGGACCCGGGGGCAGCCGGGCGGGCAGGGGTGCGATCTGCGGTCATGCCGGCCAGTGTGCGGGCCGCCGCTGACCCGCGCAATGAACCTGGGGATGAACTTCGGCGACCGCGGCTTGCGACCTCGGTCGGGTGCGGGTCCGACTCAGGTCGCAGTTGATCGATCGGCCGCGGCGGCCCGACGCGGCGCTCATCGCGTTCTCAGCCGCGGCTGCGAGGATCAGCGACGTGCCCGACGGTCACCGCGCGCCGGCCCGACGCGCCACATGCCTGCAGGATCCTCGGCAGCGCGCCGACCATCGCCTGCCAGCAGCCGGCCGCCCCGTAGTGGTCGGCGTCGTGCAGGAGGATGATCTCCCGGTCTCCGAGACCCCGGCCGAGCACGTCGTCGGCGACGCTCTGCGCGCGGGCGCCGGGGCGCCAGTCGCGTCCCCAGCGGCTCCACAGCACGGTGCGCAGCCCCGCCCGACGCGCGAGCATCAGGCCCGCGCCGCTCACCGCCCCGTAGGGCGGCCGCTGCACGGTGCACCACACGCCGGTCGCCGCCGCGATCGCCTCCCGACCGCGCCGGCGCTCCACCGCGACCGCCCGGGGCGTGAGCCCCAGCTCGTTGCGGTGCCGGTCCCCGTGCAGGCCGACCGCGTGGCCCGCGGCCACGATCTCCCGCGCGAGCCCGGGATGGCGACGCACCTGCTCGCCGACGAGAAAGAAGGTGGCGTGGACCCCGTGCGCGGCGAGCAGCTCGAGCGTCCGGGGAGTCGCCTCGGGATGTGGCCCGTCGTCGAAGGTGAGGGCGACGGTTCCCGCGTCCGGCGTCCGGCGGACGATCCCCAGACGGTCACCGAGCGGGCCGACGTGGGAGCTGAGCGCCGGGCCGGCGTGGACGGCGACGAGCGCCGTCAGCGCCGCGACCGACGGCGACGGAGAGGCGAGTGACCGCATGGGCCGGGTGATCATCGGGGCGGCGTTGGCCGCCCTCGCCGGACTCATCTACGACGCCGGCGTCGGGCTGCAGGCGATCGAGGCCCGCGAGATCCCGGAGACCCACGCCTGGAGCGCCGGACTCCTCACGCGACTGGTGCGCCGCCCGGTGTGGGTGTTCGGCACCGCACTCGGACTCGTCGGCTGGCCCGTCCACGCGGTGGCGCTGCTGTTCGCTCCGCTCGCGGTCGTCCAGCCGGCGCTCGCGGTCGGGCTCGTGGCGCTGCTCGCGGTCGGCGGGCGCTCACTTGGCGAGAACGTCACGCGCCGGGACGTGACCGCGGTCAGCCTGATCGCCGCCTCCGTCGTCGGGATCTCGGCGTTC
>CAZZWJ010000246.1:0-4741 GCA_964657875.1 uncultured Solirubrobacteraceae bacterium | reverse complement strand
CGCCCCGCCGCACCGGTGGGACCCGCGGCTGCGGGCCCGCGCCGGCCCCGCGCGACCCCTACCGGCCGGTGAGCGTGAGCCGCAGCACCGTCCGCGCCTTGCGCGCCGCGGGGACGGCGGCCCGACCCGCCTGGGCGCCGAGTCCCTCGCGCTCGATCTCCCGCAGGATCTCCCGGTACAGACCCGCCGCGAGCGTCACCGCCGCCCGTCCCCCGCGCAACAGCCGCACCCCGAGCAGCCCGTCCTCATACAGCTCGTCGGCGCGGGCGATCTGGCCGCGCAGGAGCTCGGCGCGCTCACCGGGCGCGAGCGATCCGCCGGCCCGCTCGAGCGCCTCGCGCGAGATGTAGACGCGCCCGGCGGCGGCGTCCTCGTCGATGTCACGCAGGATGTTCGTGCGCTGCATCGCGGTGCCGAGGGAGACCGCGCAGGCGCGGGCGCCCGCCGGATCGTCGCTGCCCAGCAGCGAGGTCATGACGACCCCGACGGTGCCCGCGACGCGGTAGCAGTAGCGGTCCAGGTCGCGTTCGCTTTCGAAGTGCGCGCCGGCGAGGTCGGTGCGCATCCCGGCGCAGAAGTCGGCGACCGCGCCACGGGGGATCTCGTGGCGGCGCGCGAGCTCGGTGAGCAGCCGCGTCTCGGTCGTGGAGGCATCCGCGACGCCCGCGGCCCACCGTTCGACGGCGCTCAGGCGCGCCGCGGCGTCCGGCTCGCCGTCGTCGACGAGATCGTCGAGGCGGCGGAACATCGCGTAGAGCAGGTCGATGTCGCCCCGGACCTCCTCGGGCAGCAGCCGGGCGGCGAGCGCGAACGACGACGCGCGCCGACTCATCGTGTCGCGGGCGGCGCTCACCGTCAGCGAGTCCATCTCAGCGACTCCAGGGCGCGTCGCGGACGCCCGCGTCCTCGGCGACCAGCGACGCGGTGACCGCGGCCCCGAGCAGCACGCCGGGGATGCCCGCCCCGGGATGGGTGCCGGCGCCGACGTGGTACATGCCCTGGACCCCGCGCACCCGGTTGGGCGGGCGCATGAACGCCGACTGGTGGAGGGTCGGCTCGATCGAGAACGCGTTGCCGGCGACCGCGCCGAAGCGCGAGGCGAAGTCGACGGGGGTGCGCCGGTGCTCGACGGCGATCGACGCGCTCAGGCCCTCGAGCCCGTGGTTGCGCTGCAGGTCGTCGATGACGCGGTCGCGCAACCCGTCGGCCTCGGTCTCCCAGTCGACGTCGGAGTCGAGGTTGGGGACGGGGAGCAGGACCGCGACCGAGTCTCCGCCCGGACGGGCCATCGCCTTCTCGGTCCGGGCCGGGGCGTGGACGTAGGTGGAGAGCGTCCGCGGCAGCGTCCGTCCCCGCGTGACGGTCTCGATGAACTCCCGGTAGTTCTCGCCGACGAGCAGCGTGTGGTGAAACAGGCGCGGCTGCACGCGGTCCAGTCCGAGGTAGAGCAGCAGGCACGACATCGTCGGCCGCGGCGCCCGCCATCCCCGTCCACGCCCGAGCAGCTCGTCGGTGCGCAGCACGTCGCCGTTCGATATGACCACGTCGGCGTCGATCCGCTCGCCGCCGCGCAGGCGCACCCCCCGCACCCGTCCCGCGCTGGTCTCCACGGCGGTGACCTCGGCGTCGTAGCGGACGTCGAGCGGTCGGGCGAGCGCCTGCACGAGCGCGTACACGCCGCCCTCGGCGTACCAGCCGCCCTCGGTCGCCTGCAGGTAGACGAGCGCTCCGTAGATCGCCGGCACCTTGAACGGGTCCCCGCCGATGAACAGCGAGTGAAACGAGAACGCCTCGCGCACCCGGGGGTCGTCGAAGCGCCGGGCGACGAAGTCGAAGAGCGGCCCTGCGGCCCGCAGCCGGGCCATCATCGGCAGCAGCGCGACGAACGAGCCGAGGTCCTGGATCGGACGGCTGCCGGCGCCGATGATCCCGTGCTCGTAGATCGGGCGCAGGTCCTCCAGGAACGGGGCGACCTGCCGGGCGTCGCGCTCGGAGAACTGGGCGACCTGCGCGGTGAGCGCCTCCACCGAGTCGTGGAAGTCGAATGTCCGCTCCTCGCCGGCCCAGTGGATCCGGTAGAGCGGATCCAGGCGGTGCAGCGTCAGCTCGTGGTGCAGATCAAGGCCCCCGGCCGCGAACGTCTGCTCGAGCACCCAGGGCATCGTGATCAGCGACGGGCCGGTGTCCCAGGTGAACCCGGCGTCGACGATCTGACCCGCCCGCCCGCCGGGCGTCGACTCGCGCTCGAGCACCGTCACCTCGAAGCCGAGTGACTGCAGCCGCAGCCCCGCCGCGAGGCCACCGAGGCCTGATCCGATGATCGCCACTCTGCTCATCGCCGTCCATCCAATCGCCGTAAGATCAACATCCAGTTGCAACTTACCCCACAGCGCGTTGAACTATCGCCGGATCGACCGATCGTGATCCTCGGGGCCGGCCTCGCCGGGCTGTCGCTCGCCGACGCGCTCGCCGACCGCGGCTGGCCGGCGCCGATCGTGCTCGTCGACCGCCGCACCGGTTGGACCAACGATCGGACCTGGTGCACGTGGCTCACCGACGAGCTGCGTCACGCCGAGCTCGCCTCCCACCGCTGGACGCAGTGGCGGACGATCCGCGGCGGTCGGGAGGCCCGGGGGGCGAGCCGCGCTCACCCCTACGTGCGGATCCCGGCGGCGACGCTCTATGACCGCGTCCTCAGCCGATTGGACGCGCTGTCGTCGTGTGAGATCCGCACCGACGAGGCGGTGCTCGCGATCGACACCTCGGGTCCCCGACCGGTCGTGCAGACGACCCGTGGGCGCATCGAGGCCGGGCTCGTCGTCGATGCGCTGGGGACGAGCAGTCCGCTGGGGTCGACCGACACCGCGCCGGGGCCCGCGCTCGCCCAGCGGTTTCTCGGCTGGGAGGTCCGGGCGCCGGCGGGGACGTTCGATCCCGCCACGGTGACGCTGATGGATTTCCGGGGCAGCGGACCCGACGGCGTCGACTTCCTCTACGTGCTGCCGTTCTCCGACGAGCGGGCCCTCGTCGAGCACACGTCGATCGGCGTCGGCGGCACCGGCGCCGCGGCCCGCCGGCAGGCGCTCACCGCCGAGCTGGATGCGATTGCGGGCCCCGGGCAGTGGGAGCGCGAGCGTGAGGAGCGGGGCCTGATCCCGATGACCGCCGCCCACTTCGCCCTCTCCCACGGTCCCGGGACGTGCACGGTCGGCGGCGCCGCGGGCGCCGTGCGGCCCTCCAGCGGCTACGCGTTCACCCGCATCCAGCGCCACGTCACGGCGCTCGCCGACGCGATCACCGGCGCCCGCCCGCTGCCCGGGACGGTCGCGCCGGTCCGGTTCACCGCCCTGGACCGGATCTTCCTCACCGCCCTGGCCGGGGCGCGGGACGGCGGCGAGGAGCTCTTCTGGCGACTCGCCGCCAACGTCGACGCCGACGCCTTCGCCCGCTTCATGACCGACGTGAGCACCCCGTGGGACGAGGCCCGGATCATCGCCGCCCTACCGGGGGCCGCGATGGCCGGGGCGGCGGGCCGGGCGCTCGGGTCACCGGCGCGCCTGCGGGCGGCTCTGCGGCCGCTCAGCTCCCGACGATCTCCGTGAATTCGGGCGACCCGCGCAGCGCCGCGAGATCCTCGTCGTCGCGCGCGAGCTCGGCCAGCCGCGGCGACAGCTCGATCGCCCGTCGCAGATGGGTGAGCGCGAGCTCCGTCCGGCCGGCGCGGCTCTCAAAGCAGGCGGTGTTGAAGTAGACGGGCCCGTAGGGTGGGTCGTCGGCGAGCAGCGCCGCGGCCCGATCGGCGCCCTTCTCGTACTCCCCGGAGGCGAACAGGCCGTACAGCGGGGCGAAGAGCTCCCAGCCGTTGGGCTCATACGGCCGGCCGGCGGGCGCCGCACCGACCGCGATCACCGTCGTCCCGGCGTCCCGCGCGAACGCGGTGCGCTGGGTGGCGGGGGGAACGAGCACGAACGTCCCGGCCGGCGCCTCGCGGGTCTCGCCGGCGATCTCGAACGTCGCGTGGCCGCTCATCACGATGTAGAGCTCCTCGCTTGAGTCCTCCTCGCCCTCGTCGTGCGCGTTGATCAGCCGGTCCCCGTCGGCGTGGGCGGTCATCGAGTTGACCCCGAAGGTCGTGATCCCCAGGTGGTGGCGCACCGGTCGAAACGGGCAGCGATCCACGTCGACCTCCTCGATCTCCTCCAGCCGGGCCATCGCGAAGTCCGCCATCTCCGGCTTGTGTAGCACCCGGCGGTGATAGACATCAAGGTGTCCCACGCCCCGCCGCCGAGAGGAGACACCGTGACCGAACCGACTGCTCAGATCACCGACGCGACCGCCGACGTGTCGCCGCGCACGCCGCCCGAGACCGACCGCTCGCCCGCCGCCGCACCGGCGCTCGTCGAGTCCGACCTGCTGGTCGAGGACATCTCGATCGACGGCATGTGCGGCGTCTACTGATCCAGGCGTGGCCGACTTCGATCTCGACGGTCCCTGGCAGGTGAGCCGCGGGGTCGCGCTGCGTCCCGAGCGCTTCGGCGCGCTCGCCTACAGCTTCGACACGCGGCGGCTGTCGTTTCTGAAGAGCCGGCGGCTGTTCGAGGTCGTGGGCTCGCTCGTGGACCATCCGAGCGCCCGGCTGGCGTGCGTCGCCGCGGGCGCGGGTGAGGCCGAGCTGCGCCAGCTCAGCGTCGCGCTCGCGACGCTCGCGAAGACCGGCATGATCGTGCCACGCAGCGTCGCG
>CAZZWJ010000245.1:0-4744 GCA_964657875.1 uncultured Solirubrobacteraceae bacterium | reverse complement strand
AGAGGATCATGCGCGCGCGGGCGCCGGCGCGCAGCGACGCGCGAACCCGCGCAGCAGCGTGAGCCCGTCCCGGGAGGACTTCTCGGGGTGAAACTGGGTCCCCATCACGTTGCCGTGGGCGACGATGGTCGTGAACGTCTCCCCGTAGGTCGTGGTCGCGACGATGTCGTCGCAGTCGGCGGGCCGGGCCGCGTAGGAGTGGACGTGGTAGAACGCCGCTCCCGCGGGCGGCAGCGCTTCGGTGAGCGCTGACGGACGCAGGAACGTCACCTCATTCCAGCCGATGTGCGGGATCCGTCGGCCGGGGGCGTCGAGTCGCGTCACATTCCCGGGGATGAGACCGAGACCGGCGGTGTCGCCGAGCTCGGAGGAGCGCTCGAACAGCAGCTGCATCCCCAGGCAGATGCCGAGCACCGGCCGCCCCTCGGCGGCGGCGCGGCGGATCGCGACGTCGAGCCCTCGGGCGACGAGGCTCGCCATGCCGGCGGCGAAGGCGCCGACCCCGGGGATGATGAGCCCGTCGGCGGCGTCGATCACCGCGACGTCCGCGGTCACCGAGACCGGCGCGTCGACGTGCTCCAGGGCCTTGTGGACCGAGCGACGGTTGCCCATCCCGTAGTCGACGACGGCGATCACAGGCTGCCCTTGGTCGAGGGGATCCCGGTCTCCGTCGGGTCGATCGCCACCGCGGCCCGCAGCGCCCGGGCGAGCGCCTTGAAGGCCGCTTCGATCATGTGGTGGACGTTTGAGCCGCTCTGGATCTCGAGGTGCAGGGTGATCCGCGCGTTGGCGGCGAGCGCGCGCAGGAACTCCTCGGTGAGCTCGTAGTCGAAGTCGCCGATCGCGCCCTGGGGCAGCGGCGCGGAGAACGCGAGCAGCCCCCGTCCGGAGATGTCGATCGCGCACGCCGCCCGGGCCTCGTCCATCGGCACCGTCGCCTGTCCGTAGCGGGTGATCTGCGCCCGGTCGCCGAGCGCCTGATGCAGCGCCTCCCCGAGGCAGATCCCGACGTCCTCCACGGTGTGATGCCCGCCGGTCTGCAGGTCGCCGCTCGCCGTCACGTCGAGATCGAGGCGACCGTGGCGGGCGAGCAGATCGAGCATGTGATCAAAGAAGCCGATGCCGGTGCTCCGCGTCCCGGCGCCGCTGCCCTCCAGCGCGAGCGACAGCTCGATCTGCGTCTCGGCGGTGCGCCGGGTGATCTGGGCGGTGCGCGGGGTCATCGGTCCCGGGCCTCCATCGAGCGGGCATGCATCTCATAGCTCTCGGCGCGGGCGACCGGGGCCGCGGCACGGGCGAGCCCGGCGGCGCCGTCGCCGATGCGGACCTCGCTGAAGCGGCGGCGGAAGTGGTGCGGCGAGAGGCCGGAGGCGAAGCGCGCGGCGCCGTTGGTCGGCAGCACGTGACTGGAGCCCGCGATGTAGTCCGAGAACGCGGTGCCGCTGCGCGATCCGATGAGCACGCAGCCGGCGTGACGGATCTCGGGGGCGAACGCCTCCGCGCGCTCACCCATCAGCTGCAGATGCTCGGGGGCGAAGCGCTCGGCGACGGCGAGCGCCTGATGGAGCTCTGAGACGTGTACGAGGCGGACGATCGCCTCCCCCGCCGGTGCCCCGGACGGGGGAGCCTCGGCCGCCTCGATCCGCTCCTGCATGGCGTCGAGCAGCTCGGGGGAATCCGACAGCAGGATCACGATCGAGCCGGTGCCGTGCTCGGCCTGACCGAGCAGGTCCAGGCACAGCGCATCGGGGTCGGGTGCCCCCTCCCCGCGGGCGTCGGCGATCACGACGAGGTCGCTGGGTCCCATGAACCCCTCGATCGCGACCTGGCCGAAGACCTGGCGCTTGGCCTCCTGCACGTAGAGGTTGCCGGGCCCGACGATCACGTCGACCGCGGCGACGCTCTCGGTGCCGTAGGCGAGTGCGGCGATCGCCTGAGAGCCACCCATCCGGTAGACGACATCCGCGCCGGCCAGCCGGCAGGCGGCGAGGATCACCGGATCGGTGTCGCCGCTGGGCCCCGGCGGTGAACTCACCGCGATCTCGCTGACGCCGGCGACCCGGGCGGCGACGACGCCCATGACGACCGTGCTCGGATACGGCGCGCGGCCGCCCGGCGCGTACACCGCGGCGCGGTCCAGCGCGACCTCGCGGATCGTCACCGTGTGGCCGCCAGGCGCCCCGGACGAGGTGTCGAAGGCGACGGTGACATCGTCGGAGAGTCCCGCCTGCGCCACCCGGGAGACGTTCCCGATCGCCGCCTCCAGGCCGGCACGGACGTCGCCGTCCAGGCGTTCGACGGCGGTGTCGAGCTCGGCGCCGGGCACGACGAGCGAGGCCGGAGTCGTCCCCCGGGTGTCGAACTCGCGCGTGTAGTAGCGCAACGCGTCATCACCGGAGGCCCGGACCCGGGCGATGATCTCGGACACCGTGTCGGCGACGGAACCCGGTGGGGGCACGAGCTCCCGGAGCTCGGTGGCCAGCGCCGCGGCGTCGCCGGACAGCGACAGCCGTTCAAAGTCCACGGACGCGCTCCAGCAGGCCGTCGATCTCGGCCGCCCGCAGCTTGTGGGCGACCGGATTGGCGATGAGGCGGGCGGTGCACACGGCGATCTGCTCGCGGATCACGAGCCCATTCTCGCGCAGCGTCGTCCCGGTCGCGGTGAGGTCGACGATCGCCTCCACGAGGCCGGTGAGCGGCGCGAGCTCAACCGATCCCTTCACCTCGACGATCTCGGCCTGCCGGCCGGTGGCGAGGAAGTGGCCGGTGGCGATCTTCGGGTACTTGGTCGCGATCCGCACCACCCCGAGCCGCCGCAGCGCCTCGGCTCCGCGATCCTCCCCGGCCTCGGAGGCGAGCACCATCTCACAGCGACCGAAGCGCAGGTCGGCGAGCTCATAGACCTCGCGCTCGGACTGCTCGAGCAGCACGTCCTTGCCGGTGATCCCGAGGTCGGCGGCGCCCGCCTCCACGTACGTGGGGACGTCGGTCGGACGCATCGTGATGATGCCCACGTCGGCGAACAGCAGCTTGCGGTCGTTGACGCGGACCTCGGCGGTGTCGATCCCGAGGGCGTCGAGCAGGTCCAGGGTGCCGGTGAGCAGCGCCCCCCGGGGCACCGCGATGCGCAGGCCGGGCACGGTCACGGCCTCCGCGGGCGGCTGGGGTCGGTCTCCTCGCTGGTGAGTGCGATGTGCAGGCGCTCGACGTTGAGCGCGAAGCCGACGGCGGGCAGCGCGCGGCCGAAGGCGCCGAGCAGGTCGTCGTAGCGCCCGCCCGCGCCGATCGGCATCCCGACGGCGGGGTCATAGACCTGAAAGACCGCCCCGGTGTAGTAGCCGAGGCTCCGCACGAGCCCGAGGTCGAAGATGATCCGCTGCGCGACCGAGGCGGGTAGCCGCGCGTGCACGGCGCGCATTCCGCCCAGCGCGTCGTGCAGCGGCCCGTCGAGCGCGTCGAGTACCTCGGGGCCACCGCGTGTGCGCGCGAGCGTGAGCAGCAGATCGCCGTCGGCGTCGCTGATCGCCAGCGCCCGGATCTCCCGCTCGAGGCCGACGAAGTCCCCGCCGGCGAGCTCGGCGAGGATCAGGTCGTGGTGGGCCGCCGGCACCCCGACGGCCTCCAGCAGCGACGGGTACAGCGACGCGTCCCCGAGTCCCACGCGATAGCGGTCCAGCCCCGCGGCATCGAGCGCGGCACACAGCAGGGTGAGCGCCTCGGCGGTCCCGTCGACCCCGGGCGCGCCGACCAGCTCGACCCCGATCTGCATGAGCTCGCGCGACTGCCCACGCTGGGGTCGCACGCCCCGCCACACGGGCGCGGCGTAGCAGAAGCGCAGGGGGGGCTCGGCCTGCGGGTAGCGGGTGGCGATCAGGCGCGCGATCGGCACCGTCATGTCGGGCCGCAGCACGAGCACGGTGCCGTTCTCGTCGAACAGCCGGTAGGCGGGGGCGCTGGCCGCGAGGTTGACGCGCGCGAACGTCTGCTCGAACTCGAGCGCCGGCGTGGAGACCTCGCCGTACCCGGCCTCGGTGAACACGCCGAGGATGCGGTCGACCATCGCGCGCACCTCACGCAGCTCGTCGGGCAGCACGTCGCGCGTGCCGCTCGGGATGCGATCCACCGGGATCGTCGTCAGCGCCTCCACGGCTGCGGTCACGCGGGGACGGACGCGTCTTCCAGACGCGTGATGCGGGCACCGAGCTCGCGCAGGCGCTCGTCGATGCGCTCGTAGCCGCGGTCGATCTGGCGGATGTTGCCGATCTCGGTCGTGCCGTCGGCGCACAGCGCCGCGATCAGCATCGCCATCCCCGCCCGGATGTCCGGCGACTCGACGCGGCCCCCGCGCAGCCCGCGGGCCCCGTTGACGATCACGCGGTGGGGATCGCAGATGATGATCTCGGCGCCCATCGCGACGAGCTTGTCGGTGAAGAACAGCCGGTTCTCGAACATCCACTCGTGGATGATCACCGAGCCCCGCGACTGGGTGGCGAGGGCGACCGCGACGCTCGTGAGGTCGGCCGGGAACGCCGGCCAGATCCCGTCCTGCACGGTCGGCATGTGGTCGCCGCGGTCGTTGCGGATCTCGAGTTCCTGGTTGCCGGGGACGATGATGTCGTCCTCGCGCTGTTCGGAGCGCAGGCCGAGGCGCTCGAACACGAGGCGGATCATGCGCAGGTCGCTGGGACGGGTGTCCTTGATGATCAGCTCGCCGCCGGTGACGCCGGCGAGCGCCATGAACGAA
>CAZZWJ010000244.1:0-4796 GCA_964657875.1 uncultured Solirubrobacteraceae bacterium | reverse complement strand
CGAGCAGCTGCACGAGCCCGTACTCGGGCACCTCGTGCTCGATCAGGCGCAGGATCAGATCGGTCGCCGAGACGGCGGGCTGGATGCCCAGCAGCTTGAAGTGGTCGAGGTTGCGGGGGTTGTTGACGCGCGCGACGATCCGCTCACACCCGTACTTCTCCTTGGCCACCTGGCAGATGAGGATGTTGTCCTCGTCGTCGCCGGTGACCGCGATCACGAGGTCGGCGCGCTGGATGCCGGCGCGCTCCAGCACCCACATCTCGGTCGCGTCGCCGTACTGGGCGGCATGCTCCAACTCAGCTTCGACGGTTCGGTAGCGGCCGTGATCGGATTCGATCAGGGTCACCTCGCGATCCTTGGCCATCAGCTCCCGGGCAAGGTTCCACCCCACCTTTCCGGCGCCGGCGATGATCACGTACATCGGTCCTGGTCCTCCTTCTGCATCCCGGTCCTCGGGACGCTTAGCTGGTACCGAGCACGACCCGCTCGGACTGGTCGATCGCCTTCTGGGTCGGGCAGATCGTCTCCAGGCCCTCCTGCTCGCCGTACCACTGCGCGCGCGCCGGATCGGCGACGCGGACGACGACCCGCGGCACCTCGAAGCGCCGCCGGGCCACTTGCCCGATGACGAGATTGGTGTTGTCCCCGCGGGTTGCGGCCATGAACACGTCCGCGTGCTCGATCCCGGCCTCGATCAGGCCGTCGATCTCAAGCGCCGCACCGACCGTGAACCGCCCCCCCGCGTCCTCCCAGGTCGTCGACTGGTCCTTGTCCAGGCGCTCGTGGGACAGCGGGTCGGAATCGAGCACCGACACCTCGTGCCCGGCCTCGAGGGCGCGCTTGGCCACGGCCGAGCCGACGCGCCCGGCTCCGACGATCACGATGAACATGCGCCGCAGCTTAGAGGCTGCCTGCCGGACGGGGGTCGCAGCAGGGGGTCCGCCGAGGTGGCCGCGCGCGTCAGCGCTGACCGGGGACCCACAGCCGAGACGGCGGCGGCGGAGCGGAGCTCGGCGACGAAGGGGGCGGTGGCGGGGTCGGTGGCGCCGGGGCCGGCGGTTCCGCGCCCGCGGGCACCTCCGAGACGCCCTCCATCCGCACGTAGGCCATCTGGATCTGCGACAGCGCCTCGCGGATCGGTGCCGCCTGAGGCCCCGCCGCCTCCTCGACGAGCGGCAGCAGCGCCCGTACCGCCTCGATCGCCATCCGCACCTGGGCGGGATCCCGTTCGTCCTCGGTGCCCGGCTGCAGGCCGGTGCGTCGCATCGCGAGGTTGATGAGCGTCACCACCTGCTCGAGCAGGATCTGATCGACCCCGATCTTCTTGATCTCCGCCTCGTAGGCGGCGCGCATCTCCTCCTCGGAGGGTCCATCGGTGGCGCTCATCGTCGATATCTCCTTCGTGGCTCGTGTCGTGGACCTCAGCGACCGCGGGCGACAGATGCCGGGTCGGGACTTCCCTGAGAGTACGTCGCCCGGGTCTGCGCCTGCACGGCGGCGTAGACCTCCTGGGGGCTCAGGCCGGCAGCGATCATCCGGCGCTGGCGCTGAGCACCGTTGAGCTCGGGCAGTCCGATCCCGATCCCGAGCTCGGCGCGGACGGGCGCCGTCCAGCTCGCCAGGCGCTCGAGCGCCGCCGCCGCCGGATAGGTCTCGCCGTCGCGCAGGTCGATGAGCTCGCCGTCGAGGCCGTAGCGGATCGCGCGCCACATGTTCTCCTCGATCATCCGCCCCGGCAGCTCGAGCTCGGGGACGCCCTCGTCGTGATCCCGTGCGGCCTGGGCGACACAGGCGACGATCAGCGACGCCAGGCGGTCTGACTCCTCGGCGGTCGACTGGGCGTCGCAGATGCGGACCTCGACGGTGCCGAAGGACAGATGGGGACGGACCGACCACCACACCTGCGTGTACTCGACGATCGAGTCGGTGCGATAGAGCCACTCGATGTAGCGCGCGAACGTCGCCCAGTCCCCGTAGCGGTCGGGCACCCCGCAGCGCGGAAAGCTCTTGGTGAAGGTCTGGGTGCGGGCGCTGTGCAGGCCGCTGTCACGGCCGTCCAGATACGGCGAGTCGGCGGAGATCGCCAGCAGCACCGGCAGCACCGGGCGCAGGCGATCGCAGACGGCGACCGCGCGGTCGGCGCCCCGGATCCCGACGTGAACGTGCAACGCGAACGTGTTGTTGCGCGAGGCGACGTACTGCAGCCCCTCCGCGACGCGGCGGTAGTGCTCGGTCTCGATGATCGGCTGCTCGCGGTAGTCGGAGAACGGGTGGGTCCCCGTCGAGCCCAGCTCGGCGCCGGCACCGGCGGCGAGCGTGAACAGCCGGCGGCGCAGGTCCTGCTGAGCGCTCAGGGCGGCGGCGAGATCCTCGCCCCGGCCCGAGCGGATCTCGATCTCGGAGGCGATCAGCTCCCCGGAGATCGACTCCGCCAGCGGCGGGTCGGCGTGCGCCGCTTCGCGCAGCTGCTCAAAGCGCGGCACGAGCTCCAGGCTGACCGGGTCGAGGATCCCGAACTCCTCCTCGATGCCGACGGTGAAGTCGTCCGAGGCGTCCAGGGAGTCCCGGGCGGTGTCGAGATCACTCCCCACGAAAATGGCTCAGGCGAGGTAGAAGTACAGCGCGTAGAGCAGATCGACGGCGGGGCTCGAGGTGTGGACGGTCACCTCGGGCGGCACCTGCAGCAGAGCGTCTGAGTAGTTGAAGATGATCTTCACGCCGACGTCCACCAGCTCGCCGGCGAGCGTCTGCGCGGCCGCGGAGGGCACCGCGAGCACCGCGACGACGATGTCCTGCTCCTCGACGACCTCGCGCAGGTCGTCGTTGTGGCGCACCTTCAGCGTGCCGATCGGGCGCCCGACGCGGGTGGGATCGGTGTCGAAGACGGCGACGACCCGGAATCCGTGGTCGGCGAAGATGTCGGAGGTCGCGATCGCCATCCCGAGGTGCCCGGCCCCGAACAGCGCGATGTTGTGCTGGCCGGCGGTGCGCAGGATCTTGCGGATCTGGCTCACCAGCGAGTCGACGTTGTAGCCGACCCCGCGCTTGCCGAACTTGCCGAAACCCGACAGGTCCCGCCGGATCTGGGTCGAGTTGACGTGCGTGTAGTCGGCGAGCTCCTGGGAGGAGATCGTCTCCTTGCCGATCTTGCGCGCCTGGGTGAGGACCTGCAGGTAGCGCGACAGGCGCGCCGCGACGCCGAGTGAAAGCTTCTCCCCCGGCTTGTCCAGGCCGGGCGCGCCGGGCTCGGTGCCGGAACCCAAGGTGGTACTCATCGCTGCTTGCCCACTCTAGTCAGGGTCACGACTGACCGCCGCCGCGAAGTCGGCCTCGTCGACGAACAGCGCAAACGCCTCCACGCCGTCGATCGTCACCACCGGGATCCGTTCCAGATAGGCGCGCAGCAGATCCTCGTCGGCGTCGATGTCACGCTCGGCGTAGGCGAAGGGGTGGGCGCGGCGCACGCGCAGCAGCACCTCGCGGGCGTCGGCGCACAGATGACAGCCGGGCCGGGCGTAGAGGATGACCTCGCGATCCCCGCGCGCCGGACCGTCGCTCATCGCACGCCACCGCTTGTGAGCGGCCGCTCGCCGGTGGCGTAGACGTCGAGGGACAGGTAGTCGGGATACGGGATCGCGTCCACGTAGCGGGCCGCGGAGGCGATCATCGCCGCGTTGTCGGTGCAGAGCGCGACCGGCGGGACGTCGAGCGCCACCCCGAGCCCGGCCAGGCGCTCGCGCAGCGGTGCGTTGGCGGCCACGCCGCCGCCGATCGCCAGGCGCTCGAGGCCCGTCTGCTCAAGCGCGCGCTCGGTGCGGACCGCGAGCGCCTCGACGATCGCCCGCTGATACCCGGCCGCGAGGTCCGCCCGGCGGCGCGCGGTCTCGGCCTCGCCGAGGTCCCGGACCTTGTAGAGCAGCGCGGTCTTCAGCCCCGCGAAGGAGAAGTCCAGCCCCGCCACCCGCGCGCCCGTCGGAAACGTGAACGCCTGCGGATCGCCGTCGGCGGCGAGTCGCTGCAGCGCCGGCCCACCGGGGTAGCCGAGGCCGAGCAGCCGCGCGCCCTTGTCAAACGCCTCGCCGGCCGCGTCGTCGAGGGTCTGGCCGAGGACCTCGTAGTCGGGCCCGTGATCCTCGACGCGGGCCAGGAACGTGTGGCCACCGGAGGCGATCAGCGACAGAAACGGCGGCGTGAGCGGGTGCGGCGTGAGATAGGCGGCGGCGATGTGACCGTGGAGGTGGTCGACCGCAGCCAGCGGGAGTCCGCGCGCGGCCGCCAGCGCCTTGGCGCTCGCCACCCCGACGAGCAGCGCGGCGACGAGCCCCGGGCCCCGGGTGACGGCGACGAGGTCGATCTCGTCGAGCGTCACCTCCGCCCGGCGCAGGGCGTCGGCCACCGCGGCGTCGAGCAGCTCGAGGTGGTGGCGCGACGCGATCTCGGGGACCACCCCGCCGTAGCGGTCGTGGATCCCCTGGGAGGAGATGACGTTCGCGCGGACCTCACCGGCGTCGCTGACCACGGCCGCGCAGGTGTCGTCGCAGCTCGTCTCCAGGGCGAGGATCACGGGATGCTCGGCGTCCCACCGGCGACCGTCTCCGCGGTGCGCCACATGATCAGCGCGTCCTCGCCGTTGTCGCGGTAGTAGCGGGGCCGCTTGCCGGCGGCGCGGAAGTGGGTGCGCTCATAGAGGTTGATCGCGGGGAGGTTGGACTCCCGGACCTCGAGCGTGAACGGCTGATCGGAGCCGGCCCGCTCGATCATCTGCTCCAGCAGCCGCCCGCCGACGCCGGCCCGGC
>CAZZWJ010000243.1:0-4796 GCA_964657875.1 uncultured Solirubrobacteraceae bacterium | reverse complement strand
CGATCGGCCCCTCCGTGCGCCGCGCGGCGGAGATCATCTACATCTCCGAGGCGACGCGCGAGGCGTTGCTCGCGCGGGTTCCGTTGGTCGCCACGCGCACTCGGGTCGCCCTACTGGGCATCTCGTCGCCGGCCGCCGACATCGATGCCGCGGCCCGTGCGCGGCTGCCCGAGCCGGGGTTCGTGCTCGCGGTCGGCACGCTGGAGCCGCGTAAGAACCTCCCGCGCCTGGTGTCCGCCTACGCCGCGTTGGCGCCCGAGACCCAGGCGACCCATCCGCTCGTCGTCGTCGGTGGCAGCGGTTGGCGCACCGGCGAGACCCTGACCGCGCTGCACTCGCTGGGGGATCGGTGTGAGCTGCTCGGTCACGTCCCGGATGCCGACCTGGTCGAGCTGTACCGTCGCTGCGCGGTGTTCTGCTACCCGTCGCTGCAGGAGGGATTCGGTCTGCCGGTGCTCGAGGCGATGGCCGCGGGGGCTGCGGTGATCACATCGAACACGTCCTCGTTGCCCGAGGTCGGGGGGGACGCGGTCGAATATGTCGATCCATCCAGCGTCGCGGAGATCACCTCGGCGTTGCATCGCCTGCTCGACGATCCCCGTGAGCGTGAGCGGCTCGGTCGTGACGCCAAAACGCGGGCGAAGCTCTTCTCGTGGGACGCGTTCGCGGCGCGGACGCTCGAGGCGCTCAGCGCCGCGCGTGGATGATGCAGCGATCCATCGTGATGTAGGAGAGGGGCAGGTTGTTGCGCGACGGCGACAGGCGGTGCACGAGCCAGATCCCGGCGTTACGCGCGGTCGTGTAGAGGCGGCGCCCGAGGCCCGGCGGGTCGATGATCGTGACCTCGCGGAAGCCGAACTCACGCACCATCTCGACGAGCGTCTTCGGATTGGGAGCCCACCAGTTCGTGCGGTCGACGCCTCCGAGATACGTTCCGGGGTAGAACGCCATGGCCATTCGGCGGTGAAAGACGAGGTCGACCAGACTCTCGACGACGAGCAGCTCGCGGGTCACGCTCGCCACCGCTTCCAGCGCCATCATCGGGTCGCGCATGTGATACAGGACGCCGAGGAAGAACACGACGTCGAACTCGCCGACGGTGTCGGGCGCGATCTCCAGGACCTCCATGTGGACGTCCTCCACCCTGGACTCAAGCAGCGAGTGAGCCAGCCGGAACGGATTCTGACCGTCGGGATGTACGGAGGCGTTCTCCCACACGTAGGAGTCAAGGGCCACGGTCCGCTGCGCCCCGAGCCGCTCGGCGGCGAAGGAGAAGTAGCCGTCCCAGGCGCCGACGTCGAGGACGGACTTGCCGACCAGCGATGGAAGGCGCAGCGCACTCAGCTTGCGAGCGGATTTGTCCTGACCGGGAGTCGTGATGCCCCCCGGCAGGGTGATCTGGTGATGCCAGGCATAGGAGTTGACGAGCCGGCGTCGTGCTGCGGGGTCCGTGGGAACCTCCGGCCGCTCGGGGCTGTGACTGTCGGTCATGGCGGGCGAGTCTGGCAGACCCATCGGCGCTGCCAGACTGGATCCCGTGCCGAGCGCCCGCCGATCGATCTGCGCCGCGCTGCGCCGTGAGCTGAAATGAGCATGGGCAGCGACAACGACTTACTCGACGCCCCCGGGCAACCTGAGGACCTGCTGGCGAGCTCCGCGGCCGGCCGACGGTTCCTGCGCGGAGTCAGCTTGCGGTCGGTCTCCTACACGGCATCGCTGGTGATCGGCGCCACGGTCACGCCGTTCATCACTCGCCACCTGGGGGCCGTGCGCTGGGGCGAGTACGTGACCGTCGCCTCACTGCTGGCGATCGCGGTGGCGCTCACCGAGGGCGGGCTCTCGAGCATGGGCGTCCGGGAGTTCAGCTCGGAGGGCACCCACGATCGCCAGGAGTACATGAGCTCGCTGATCGGATTGCGGCTTGTGCTCTCCGCCGTGGCCGCCATCGCCTCGATCGCGTTCGCTCTCGTCACCCACTACGCGACGGTGATGGTCGACGGGACGGTGATCGGCTGCGTCGGCATCTTCCTCAACAATCTCCAGTCGACGTTCGGAGTCGTGCTGCTCGCGCAGATGCGGGTCGGTTGGCTGGCGGTGATCGACTTCGTGATGCAGACCGTGAGCGTGGGTTGGCTGATCGTCATGGTCGCGCTCCGAGCGCCGCTGCTGCCCTTCTACGCCGCGACGACGATCGCGGCCGGCGTCGTGCTCGCTCTGGTCGTTGCGCTCGTCGCTCATGACATCTCGTTTCGGCCGTCGTTCGTTCCCTCGCGGTGGCGCGCGCTGGCCTCCGAGACGTTCGTCTACGCCGCGGCGACCGCGCTCGGCGTCGTCTATGCGCAGGTCGTCGTCGTTGCCACCGAGCTGCTCACGACCCGGGTGCAGACCGGCTATTTCGGCCTCGGGTTCCGGGTCCTGCAGATCGTCAACGGCCTGCCGTGGGTGATCGTCGCCACCGCCTTCCCGATCCTCGCCCGCGCGGCGGCCTCAGATCCGGCCCGGCTGCGCTACGCGCTCGGGCGTCTCACCGAAGTCGGCCTGCTGGCCGGCGGCACGCTCTCAATCGGTCTCGTCATCGGCGCGCCGTTCGTCGTCAGCGTCCTCGGCGGGGGCACGTTCAGCGGCTCCGTCGACGTGCTGCGCATCCTCGGCGCCGGCATTCCGGCGACCTTCCTCGTCGCCACCTGGAGCTACGCGCTGCTGTCACTACAGGCCTACCGCCCGCTGGTCGCGGCCAACACGTTTGCCGTAGTCGTCGCGATCATCCTGTGCATCACGCTGATCCCGTGGCTCGGTGCCCGCGGTTCGGCCGTGGTGACAGCCTCGCTCGAGATCGTCCTCTCAGCCGTCTATGCCGTCATCCTGCGGCGCCTCGGCGACACGGCGGCGCTTGATCGGCGTCGGCTCGGTCGCATGATCCTCGCCTTCGCGGTCGCCTACGCCGTCGGCCTGCTGCTCCCGGGGCCGTCGGTGCTGCGCACCGCCGCCGCGCTCGTCACGCTCGCCGTCGGCGTCGTGACGCTACGGCTGTTCCCCGGGGAGCTTCTGGACATGGTCAGATCGGATGGGTGACCCTGTCGGGGAGCCCGACGGCAGCGGGATGCTCGTGTCGGGCACGGTCTCCGCTGACAGCCCGCGCTCCCACAGCTTGATCTCGGCCACCAACCAGTAGACCCACGAGAGGAGGGCGAGCGCGAGGCCGTAGCGTCCGCCGCGATAGCCACGGTGCAGGATGTACTCCTCGGTGAAGCGAGCGGACGGGATACCGAACAACCGCAACAGGGTCGGGCGTGCCCCGTCGCGCTCGTAGCGGTCGGCCTCGAAGTTCGTGTAGCCGTCCATCTTGCGGATCTGCTCGCTCACCGTCGCGAAGCTGCGGTGGACGAGCACGTTCTCGTCGCGCAGCGGCGCTCGCTCGGTCGGCCCCGAGACCTGAGCGCCCACATGGGTGCGGTGGCCGGGCCAGTGCGTGCGGTCACATCGGAACAGGCGCAGCTGCCAGTCGGGCCAGACCCCGGAGCTCGGCACGAACCAGCCGAACATGAAGTTGCGCCGCGGCAGCCAGACCCCGGCGACCTCCCGCTGGGCGACGTAGTGAGCCGCGACGTCACGAACGCCGTCCCCGGCACGTTCGTCGGCGTCGAGCACCAGCATCCATGAGCAGCCGGCCGCGTCGATTCCCGCCTGACGGCCGGGCTCGGCCCATCCGGCCGCGGGGACCTCGACGATCGTGGCCCCGTAGTCTCGTGCGATCGCCAGCGTGTCGTCGCTGCTCTCCATGTCGACGATCACGATCTCGCTCACCCAGTCGCGGGCGCTGTCCAGACACGCCGACAGGTCGGCCGCCGCGTTGTGGGTGCTGACGCACAGCGTCACGTCAAGCCGATTCATCGGCGACACGCTAGCGCCGCCGTCCCCGAAAACGCCGAAGGGCGAACGATGCCGTCGGCAACGGGCTTGACCGTAGGCGGAGGGGTCGCGCGAGCGGCCGCGCGCGCGGCTGAGCAGTAGGATCAGGCACGTGGGAGCCGCTGACGCGCCGGGCAACGGATGATTCGCCGCGGCGTTCGGGCGCTCGCCGAATCGGGCCTGTACCAGCGCTTTGAGCAGGCTCGCCATGAGCGCCACTACGCGAGGTCGATGGACCGCCCCGCGGATTTCACGGCGCCGAACCTGCCGCGCGGGTACGGAGTCGGTCTCACCGAACGCGCCGTCGAGTACGGCTGGGTGGGTCACCACCTTGCCACGGGCGACGTGCTCGACGCCGGCTCGGCGCTCAACCACGAGGTGATCCTCGACCGCGTGCTTCCGGTCGTCTCCAGTCTCACGATCCTCACCCTCGAGCCCGAGGCGCGCTCCTGGCCGGAGCGCGGCGTTCGGTACCTCTATCAGGACCTGCGTCGGTTGGAGATCCCGGACGCGTCGTTCGACACGGCGGTCTCGCTCTCCACCCTGGAGCACGTCGGCCTTGACAACTCGCGCTTCTACGATTCCGACGCTCCCCAGGGGGACCCCGACGCGGAGGCGCAGGCGGCGATGCGCGAGCTGCGTCGCGTCGTCAAGCCCGGAGGGGTCCTGCTCATCACGGTGCCGTTCGGGCGGTCCTGGCGCTCGGACTGGGTGAGGACACTGGACGGCGACCAGCTCGACGCGCTGATCAAGAGCGTCGAGCCCGTTGCGACGCGGGAGAGCATCTTCCGGCGCACGCGCACCGGCTGGCGGCGCGTCGACCGCGATCAGGCGGCCGACGCCGGCTATCGGCGGTTCTGGTCTGAGGCGGTCGCCTGTGTCTGGAT
>CAZZWJ010000242.1:0-4818 GCA_964657875.1 uncultured Solirubrobacteraceae bacterium | reverse complement strand
GGGTCCGGGGTGGATGAACAGCGGCCGCCCGCGGACGGCCAGCAGCTCGAGCAGGTCACCGACGTGGGCGTAGCCGGCCGCGTCGAGGAGCGCCGTGGCCGGCAGCTGCAGGCCCACGAAGCCGCGGTCCAGTTCACGTGCGAGCGCGGCAGGGTCGATCTCGTGCAGCGATGCGGCGGCCCACGCCCCGAACGGCGCCGGGAGGCGGAGCGCGCCCTCGTGCCAGGCGCCGAGCAGCTCGGCGGCCTCGTCGCCGGGCAGCGATTCGATCCCGAGCGGGCTCGAGAGCGAGACGAGCACCCGCTCCAGGCCGTCGCGCCGGGCCAGCGCGACGCGCGCGTCGGGATCGTGGTCGGCGGGATCGACCACGTAGTCGGGCTCGCCCGCCAGCTCGAGTGTCCAGCCGTCCCCGGTCAGCCGGGGGGGCGCCGGGCGGCGGCGCAGCGCCTCGAGCATCGCCGGGGGCCACAGGTGCTGGTGGATGTCGGTCGCGCGACCGGGAGGCGCGCCGCTCACCGTCGTGGTCCCCGATGCGGTCTGAACCGATTCATGAACCGGTTAAATAGCATCTTCGGACGGTGGCGTCCAGGGCTTTGGGACGGTGATCGTGGGGTCGGGAGATGGGGATCGGGGACGATCGTGTGTTGGGAGAGGGTGATCGGGGGGAGTTAGGCTCAGATGGTGACCCCCGTGAAGCGCGTCACGATCCGTGACGTCGCCGACGCCGCCGGACTCTCACCCGCCGCCGTCTCCTATGCGTTGCGGGGGATCATGGTCTCCGAGGAGACCCAGGGTCGGGTGCGCCGGGTTGCCGACGAGCTTGGCTACGAGGCCAACCCGATCGCCCGCGCGCTTGCGAGTGGCCGCAGTGGGATGATCGGAATCCTCGGCCCGTCGCTGGAGGACCTCTGGCAGCAGCGGCTCGTCGCCGAGGCCGGCCGGGTGCTGCTGGACCGCGACCGCTTCGCCCTGATCCTCGACGCGGGCGGTGAGGCCGACCGCCAGCGGACGCTCGCGCGGCAGCTGCGCGACCAGCACGTCGAGGGCCTGATCGTCTCGGCGGTCGACCCCTCCGATCCCGCCTGGTCGCAGATCACGGTCACCGTCCCCGTCGTCGTGATCGGCGACACGTTCAGCGCCGCGACGGCGGCCGGCGAGGTGCTCTACGACAACCGCGTCGGGGTGCGCAGCGCGCTGGAGCACCTGCACGGGCTCGGGCACCGCCGCATCGCGGTGCTGCGCCCGCCGGGGTCGCCGACCAACGACCGCCCGGCCGAGATGATCGTCGCCGCCGAGTCGCGCCGCCTCGGCCTCGAGGTCGACGCCGCGACCGCCGGCTACGAGCTGCGCGACGCCACCGCTCGGGCCCGGGAGCTCCTGGGCGGCACGCCGAGACCGACCGCCGTCTTCTGCTTCGCCGACGCCTTCGCCCACGGCGTGTACATGGCCGCGCGGGAGCTGGGGATCCGCATCCCGCAGGACCTGTCGGTGATCGGCTACGACGACCATCCGATCTCGGCGGTCCTCACGCCGCCGCTGACCACGTTCAGCTGGGACTCCAAGCGACTGATGCAGACCGCCGTCGGGATGCTGCTGTCGTCGATCGAGGGCACGCCGCTGCCCCGCCGGCGGGTGGTCGTCGTGCCCGAACTGCGCGAGCGCGGTTCGGTCAGGCGTCGCGGCTGAGTCCCCGCAGCAGCGCAATCGCGCCGTCGGCGATCCGCTTGGCGCCGGCGTCGGCGCCACGGCAGCCGCCACCGCCGTCCCCGGCGTCGACCGCGTTTTCGCGCTCGAGCCGCGCGAGGCTCTCCGGTGACACCGCGCTGAGGACGAGCCCCGCGAGGATCGCCGCGTCGCATCCGGGGTCGATCTGCTCCAGCAGGCTGCGGATGTGGATGAGGAATGTCCCGTAGACGCGTGGTGAGTCGGACTCGACGCGGATCGCGGCGAGCACGATCTCCTGGTGAGTGAGCTGAAAGGCGACGAGCGCGCGGATGAACGCCTCCAGACGCGCCCGGGGTGGGGCGCCCGGACCGAGCGGCGGGGGGCCGGACAGAAACGCATCCTGCAACTCGATCGTGTGGACGTCCAGCAGCGCCGCGGTGAGACCGTCACGGTCGCCGAAACGGCGAAAGATGGTGCCCTTGCCGACCCCGGCGGCGAGCGCGACGGCGTTCATCGACAGGCCGCTCGCGCCCTCGGCGGCGAGCACGTCATGGGCGGCGGCGAGGATCCGCGCGCGATTGGCGGCGGCGTCGCTGCGCTCACACGGAGCACCGGCCAGCGGCAGCTCGGCGGGGTCGCGCGCCGGCGTCGGCGCGCCACTCCGCCCCGCAGAGAAGACGTCGCCGGCCATCGCGCTACCCGGCTGCCGCTCGCTTTTGCTCCCGCGCGGTGATCGCATCCACGAGCTCGGTGAGCGAGGTCTGAAGCTCACGCTCGAGGTCGGCGTCCGACAGCCGGCCATCCTCGGCGAACTGCTCGTGGGCACCGGCGACGGGGAGCTCACGATCGACGACGCGGGCACCGATCGCGCCCAGCACCTTGCGCGTCTCGGCCTGTGACCAGACGGCGCCGAACATGCCGGTCGAGGCGCCGATCACCGCGGCGGGCTTGTTGCGCAGCGGACTGTCGGTGAGCGGCTGTGACAGCCAGTCCAGGCCGTTCTTCAGCACGCCGGGGATGGAGCTGTTGTACTCCGGCGTCGCGATGAGCACGCCGTCGACGGCGTCGACCGCGTCCCACAGCGCCTGGGCGCCCGCGGGCCGGTGCCCGACGTCGTCCTCGTTGAAGGGGGGTACGTCGACGAGTCCCTCATAGACGTCGACCTCCACCTCGGACGGCAGCAGTGCCACCGCCGCCCGAAGCAGGGTCGTGTTGTGAGAGTCCCGGCGAAGCGAACCCGAGATCGCCAGGATGCGCATCGGGCTAGGCGGCCTTGTGGAACTCGAGCTCGACGTGCAGGTCGACCTCGTCGGCGAGCGCCTTGTTGCCGTTGGGGAGGTCGGCGTTCCAGCTGACGCCGTAGTCGGTGCGGTCGATCGTGGTGTCGAGCGTGAAGCCCAGACGGGTGTTGCCCATGAAGTCCTCGGCGGGACCCTCGACCGTGCCGGTCGCCGTGATCGGCTTGGTGACGCCCTTGAGCGTCAGCTCGCCCTGCAGCGTGAGCGTGTCGCCGTCGGCGGCGAGGCTGTCGGAGCGGAAGGAGATCTCCGGGTGCTGCTCGGCGTCGAAGAAGTCCGGCGCCATCAGGTGGCCGGTGAGCTTGTCGTCCTTGACGCGGATCGAGGCGATCTTCGCGCTGCCGGCGAGGACGCCGTCCTCGAGCGTCACCGACAGGTCGTCAAAGGAGCCGCGAAACGTCGAGACGACGTACTTGACGGCGAACTCACCCGACGAGTGGGCGGCGGCGAAGTTCCAGCTACCGGCGAGGCGGTCCTGCAGGGTGGTGGTCGACATAGGTGCTCCTTGGGGGAAGGTGTTGGTACGGAGACGCCATCCACCCTAGCAGCCAATCGGACCGTCGGTCCGTTTAGCTCGTCCCCGTCGACCCGCCGATCGGCGACCCGTCCGGCGCCGCGGCTGGACCCTCGGTCTCCAGGACGTCGAAGGACCACACCTCGCTGGCGCTGCCCACCGGTCCGCCGCTGCGGTGCTGGGCGTGACCGGCGGCGAAGTCGGCGCTGCGCACCCACGCCTGAAACGCCTCCTCCGACTGCCACTGCGTGACCACCAGACAGACCTCGCGGTCGTCATTGGGCACGAGCAGCTCGAAGCTCTCGAAGCCCGGCGCGCCGGAGACCCGTCCGGCCCGGGAGGCGAAGCGCCGGGCGAACTCGTCGCGGCGCTCGGGCGCCACCGTGATCGCGTTGATCTTGACGATGCTCATGGACTCAGATTACCCACGGTCAGGCGCCCGAGGTCCGCGTTGCCCGAGTCGATCGCCGCCTGGCGAACCGCTTCGGCGACCGCCTCGTGCACCGAACGGTCAAGCACGCTGGGCACGAGCTCGGACTCGACGGTGAGACCGGCGAGCGTCCAGGCGGCGGCGCGCTTCATCTCGAGGTTGATCTCGCTCGCGCCGGCGAGCAGGGCGCCCTTGAAGATCCCGGGGTAGCCGAGCACGTTGTTCACCGACGTGCCATCGGCCGCGAACGCGGCCCCGGCGGCGATCGCCGCCTCGGGCTCGATCTCCGGCACCGGATTGGTGAGCGCGAGAATCACCTGGCCGGGGCGGATCTGCTCCGGCGAGATCAGTCCGGGGACGCCGCTCGTGGCCACGACGACATCGGCCTGGGCCATCAGCTCGGGCAGCGAGACGATCTCGATGCCGCGCTCGCGGGCCTGCTGACAGGCGCGCTCGCTGGGGTCGGTGGCGACCAGGCGGCTGACGCCGGCGTCGTGGATCAGCGATGCGATGCCGTAGCCGGCGGCGCCGAGGCCGATCTGCCCGACGACCGCCCCGTCGAGGCGGATGTCGGCCTGGCGACAGGCCGCGATCGCGGCGGCGAGCGTCACCACCGCGGTCCCGTGGACGTCGTCGTGCATCACCGGCTGGGGCAGGGCCTCGATCAGCCGGCGCTCGATCTCAAAGCAGGCGGGCGCCGAGATGTCCTCGAGGTGGATGCCGCCGAAGCCGGGGGCGATCCGCACCACGGTCTCCACGAACTCGTCGACGTCCTTGGTGTCGAGCAGGATCGGGACCGCGGTGATGTCGACGAGCTGGGCGTAGAACAGCGACTTGCCCTCCATCACCGGAAGTGAGGCGACGGGGCCGATGTCGCCGAGCCCGAGGACACGGCTGCCGTTGGTGCAGAT
>CAZZWJ010000241.1:0-4867 GCA_964657875.1 uncultured Solirubrobacteraceae bacterium | reverse complement strand
GCCCTCGCCTCCGACGACGATGATCGTCCGCAGCAGCTCGGGCCGCTGCCGGCGAACCTCGGCGAGGATCGGCGCATAATGGGACTCGGCGATCACGATCGTGCCGGCCGCGTTCTCCAGCAGGGGGATGATCTTCTCCACCGGGTTGGAGTTGTAGATCGAGTAGGGCAACGCTCCGAGGTGCAGGGCGGCGAGATCGGCGAGATGGAACTCGTCACGGTTGTCGAGCATCAGCCCCAGCGGGTCTCCGGCTCCGAGTCCCAGCGCGGTGAGGCCGCCGGCGATGCGCTGCACCCGGCGGGCGGCGTCGCCGAACGTGATCGCCTCGGCCGCGGTGGCGCCGACCCGCCGCAGTGCGGGCCGATCGGCGTTGGCGGCGGCGGTCACCTGAAAGGCCGCGCACAGGGTCGGCTGACTGAGCGACTCCATGATGGCGGCGGACAGCCGCGCCGTCTCGGACGCTGACATCTGTGACATCTGAAAACCTCGATCTCCCACGACGAGTGGACCACGATGATAACGAGCGTTAACGTAGAGGTCGATGGTCGACGCCGAGGTTGAGCAAGCGGTCGCCGTGGGCTCGACCACCCGCGTCGCCGACGGCATCTGGCGGATCGTGGTCCCCACACCGTTTCCGGTGGGACCGGTGAACGTCTACGTGATCGACGACGAGCCGCTCACCCTCCTCGACACCGGTCCCGTCAGCCCGGACGCGCGCCGAGCGGTGGAGGACGGCCTCCTCGCGATCGGCCGCCGCGTGTCGGAGCTCGGACGCGTGATCGTGAGCCATCAGCACGTCGATCACTGGGGGATGGCCGCCGAGCTCGCGCGACGCAGCGGCGCCGAGATCGTCGCCCTGGCGCCGTTCGGGGAGTGGCTGGGGCGCTACCCCGCCTCCTTTCAGGCCGAGGACCGATTCGCCGCGGCGTTGCTCGTCCGCCACGGCATCGATCCGGAGTCCCGGACCGCCGGCGTCTACCGGGGTGACCTCACCTTCGGCGCTCGGGTCGAGGTGTCCCGGCCGGTGCACGACGGCGACGTGCTGGAGTTCGCCGATCGAACGCTGCGGGTCCTGCATCGTCCCGGGCACTCGCGCTCGGACACCGCGTTTCATGACGAGGCGCGCGGCGTCATGCTCGGCGCCGATCACGTCATGCTCAAGCCCGCGGTGTCGATCCTGTCGCCGCCGTTGGACGGCTCGGTCTCCCGTCGCCGGGCGCGGCCGATGGCCGACGCGCGGACCTCGCTCACGCGCACGGCGGCGATGGAGCTCGATCGCGTGCTCCCCGGGCATGGCGCGGTCGTCGCCGACCACCGGGCCGTCGTCGCGTCGCACCTGCGTCGGCTGGATCGGATGCGCGACCGGGTCCAGGCGGCGGTGACGGCCGAGCCGCGTCCGGCGATCGAGATCGCGCGGGCGGTCCGTGGACGCGTCGCCGATTACGCCGCGTTCTTCGTCCTGTGCGACACGCTGGGCTGCCTGGATGAGCTGCTCGATGCCGGCGCCGTGGTCGAGACCGAGGCTGACGGCGTGGCGCGCTTTCACCGACCCTGAAGGCCGGCGTGCCGGGGCGCGCGTGGACCTTCAGTCTCGAGGGGCCGGAGGTGTGGCGTCGGCCGGGCGCGGCGTCGGGCGATGGGCACGCGTGATGAGCTCGGTCCGGCTGGCGGCGCCGAGCTTGCGCATCACGCTGCGAACGTGGGACTTGACGGTGGCACGACTGATGGCCAGCTGTTCGGCGATGGCCGCGTTGCCATGGCCCTGCACGACGAAGGCGAGCACTTCACGCTCCCGCGGCGTGAGCAGCGGCTCGCCGTGCACAAGCGCCGGCGCGGCGAGCGGCGCTCGGTCGTCGGCGGGCTGCCGGGCGGTCTGGCCGACGAGCCGCTGCAGCTCGATACGGCGCCGATTGTCGGTGGTCACCTGCGCCGCGTCGGTGGTCGCGCCGGCGATGAGCGTCTCCTGAGCCTCCAGGCGCCGGCGCAGGTCCGCGCGCTCGATGACGCGCCCGGCGCCGAGCGCGAAGCGCCACAGCCCGTCGCGGTCCTCGTCGCCGATCCGGTGCATGTCCGGGTCGCGCCGGCCACCGTGGAGCAGGCCGAGCACGCTGCGCCCGACGACGATCGGCACGATGACGTGGGGGTGATCGCCGAGCAGCCGTCGCAGAGGCGGGGGGAGCGGCGCCTCCAATCGAGGCCGACGGATGGTCCGCGGCTGCGCACTGGCCGCGACCTCGGCCTCGGCTGTGAACTCAAAGAGGTCCACTGCGATCTCGGGCAGCCGGTCGAACCCGATGACGTCATCCCGGCGCGTCGCATCGTGCAGCCGCCACGGCGACCACACGCCGTCGCGCACGCGGCTGGCGAGGACCCACTCGAGGTCGGTGGCCGCCGCGGCCCGCTCGCACAGCCCCTCGAGCACCTCCTCCAGTCCCCGGGTGTCCCGCAGGCCCGACAGGACCTCCTCGAGCCGACCGAGGCGGCGCGTCTCGCTGGTCTGATCGCCGGCTGATCTCACCGTGCAGACCCGTCGTGGTGGTTCGGGGTCGGGGTGTCGCCGGTCGCATTGAGCTGGAGGTAACGGGCGACCGCGCCCGCCCGGCTCACGACCCGCAGCTTGCGCAGGATGCTGCTCACATGCGTCTTGACCGTCTCGGCCGAGATCGTCAGCTCGCGCGCGATCGCGGCGTTGGTCGCACCTCGGGCGATCAGCTCGAGGATCTCCCGTTCGCGGGAGCTGAGCAGCGCGTCGCGTCGGGGGGCCGGCATTGCGGCTGCGTTCGCCGAAGCCGGCGGGGCGGTCCGCGCGGAGACCAGCAGCGGGTCGCCGTGGCCGAGCGCATCGAGACCGGAGCGCAGATCCGCCAGCAGCCGATTGACCTCGAGACGATTTGCGCGGAGGCGCTCGCGCAGCACCGCGGATTCGAACAGCACTCCGAACTCGCCGGCGAACAGCGACACGCTCTCGCGGTCGCCGACCGTGACCGGGCTGTGCTGGTCAGCCCGATCGGCGTGCAGGAAGCCGATCACCCGACCGTCGCCGATGATCGGTGCCGCCACGTACCCAGGGCTGCGCGTGACCCGGACCAGGGGCTTGTAGGTCCGCGGGTCGGAGCCGGCATCGCGCACGAGCACCGGCTCCCGCCGGCGCAGCATCCGCGTCTCGGCCAATCCGGCTCCCAGCGGGATCTGGTTCTCGGCACGCGCGAACCGGGCGAACTCGGCCGCCCCCGGGTCGGCACCGTCGGCGACACCGATCGTGTCCGGAAACCATTGACTCCCGCGCGCCCGGGAGATCATCACGCGGGTGAAGCCGACGGCCTCGCGCAGCGCATTCGGGGCCTGTCGGGACAGCTCGGCACTCGGGGTGACCGCGTCCAGCCGGGCGAGGGTACGCAGGATCTCGGTGCGCACGCCGGCTCGGGTCCGGCGATCCTGGTCCTCGCAGGCCGCGCGCTCGACGGCGATCCGCCGCACGAACGCCCGGCGAGCGGATGTGGACGCGATCCGCGCGCACTCCCCAAGCGCCGCGTCCAGAGCGCCGTAGACATCCTCGGCGACGAACGCGCGCTCCCGGGCCGCCGCCCGGCGTCGCCGTCGCGCCTCGTGCAGAGCCGACTCATCTGGGTGCTCGATCCCCCGCACGGCGCCTCCCTCCTCCGAGGCGACGCTACCACCCCGAAGGACTGAGCTGTCTGCGACCGCTGGGGGATGCAGATCACCCGTCGGCCTGATGCGGTCGGTCGTCTCCTGAGCGAGAGTCGTGTCGCCACCGAGAGGAGAGGTTGATGGGCGTCGACGCAACGAGCTCGACCGCGGATGTGGATGCGCTGCTGCGGGAGCCGACCCTGGGCTCGGCGTTTCTGCGCGCCGGCGAACTGCATCCCGATCGTCCGGCCCTCGCCGAGTTCGGTTCGGGACGCGCATTGGGCCAGGGTGACTGGGCGCAGGCGGCGATCCGGGTCGCGGCGGGGCTGTGCGCCCTCGGCGTCGGTCCGGGCGACCGGGTGGCGCTGCTGCTGGCGACCTGCCTGGATTTCCACGTCGTCGACATGGGAGCCGTGCTCGCCGGCGGGGCACCGTTCTCCCTGTACCTCACCTCGCCGGTGCCCCAGCTCGTCCCCTGCATCGAGAACGCGCAGCCGCGCGTGGTCATCACCGACGCGTCGCATGCCGAGACGGCGCGCCGGCTCGTGCGGGCGTGTCCGGTGATCGAGCATCTCGTCGTGATCGACGGGCCGGTCGGCGAGACGGGTGAGCTGTCGCTGGAGGAGTTGCAGGACCTCGGTTCGGCCGCTTTCGACCCCTGGGCAATCGCGGCGAAGATCGGGCCCGATGACCTCTGCAGCCTCCTCTACACGTCGGGGACCTCCGGACCCCCCAAGGGCGTCCGCTACGTGCACCGGGCGCTGATGACGACGATGGCCTCGATCCAGGAGCGCGTTCCCGTCTCGCCTGACGGTCGCACCCTGTCCTACCTGCCGATGGCCCACATCGCCGAGCGTCTGTTCAGCCACTACGCGGCATTCGTCTTCGGGTACACCGTCACCGCTCTGAGCGACATGACCGCGCTTCTCGATGCCCTCCGCGAGGTGCGCCCGACCCGATTCTTCGGGGTCCCCCGCACCTGGGAGAAGCTGCTGGCGGTGGCCCTCGCGCAGATGGACGGCGCCGACGACGCGCCGGCGCAGCGGGAGGCCCTTCAGCGGAGCATCGAGCGGGTTCGAGTCCGCCAGGCCGGGGGTGCGATCACCGGCGGGCTGCACGACACGGCCGCCGCCGACGAGCGGCGGTTGTCGGATCTGGCGGCCGGTGTGGGGTTGGAGCACGTCGAGCTTTTCACGGGCGATGGCGGTGACGGTCGGGC
>CAZZWJ010000240.1:0-4896 GCA_964657875.1 uncultured Solirubrobacteraceae bacterium | reverse complement strand
ACCGGCACCGGCACCCGCCCGCCTGATCAGCGCTTGGAGCGCCGCCGCGCCGGAGCGCGCCCGGCCGGCTGCGTCGGATTGCCGCGGGGGACGATGTCGGGGATCGCCAGGGTCACCGGCGCGTCCACGGCGACCTCGACCGTCTCACCGTGGTGGGTGATCTGCAGCGGTTCACCCTCGCGCAGCTCATAGGTGGCGTGCCCACGGTCGAACTGGACCTGCAGTCTGCGGCGGTGGAACACCACGCGGAAGGTGAGGCGGTCCAGGCCGCCCGGCAGGTGCGGGGCGAAGGAGAGCTTGCCGGCGTGATCGCGCATGCCCCCGAAGCCGCACACCGCGGCGAGCCACGCGCCGGCGACCGAGGCGATGTGGATGCCGTCTCCGGTGTTGTGCTCCAGGTCCTCCAGGTCGAGCAGCGCCGCCTCGGCGAAGTAGTCGTAGGCGAGGTCGAGGTGGCCGACCTCGGCCGCCACCACCGACTGGATGCACGCCGACAGCGACGAGTCGCGGACGCAGAGGCGCTCGTAGTACTCGAAGTTGCGCCCCTTCTCCTGGTCTGAGAAGTGGTCGCCGCGGGTGAACATCGCGAGCACGAGGTCGGCCTGTTTGACCACCTGCTTGCGGTACAGGTCGAAGTAGGGGAAGTTGAGCAGCAGCGGATAGTGGTCTTCGCCGGTCGCCTCGAAGTCCCACAGCTGGTGGTGGGTGAAGCCGTCGGCCTGGGGGTGGACCCCCAGCGCGTCGTCGTAGGGGATGTACATCTGCTCGGCGGCGTCGCGCCAGCCGGCGGACTCCTCCTCGTCGACGCCGAGATCGCGGGCGCGGCCCGGGTGGCGCTCGACGCTGTCGGCGGCCGCGGTGAGGTTGAGCTGGGCCATCAGGTTGGTGAAGACGTTGTTGTCGACGACCGCGCTGTACTCGTCGGGTCCGGTCACGCCGTCGATGCGGAACTGCCCGGCGGCGTCGTGGTGTCCGAGTGAGCGCCACAGGCGGGCGGTCTCGACGAGCAGCTCGATTCCCGCCTCCCGCTCGAAGTCCGGGTCGTCGTGGGCGTTCTGGTAGCGCACCACGGCGGCGGCGATGTCGGCGTTGATGTGAAACGCGGCGGTTCCGGCCGGCCAGTAGCTGGAGCATTCCTGCCCGCGGATCGTCCGCCACGGAAACGCCGCCCCCTTCAGCCCGAGCATCTGCGCCCGCTCCCGGGCGAGCCCCAGCGTCCCGTGGCGCCAGCGCAGGGCATCCGCGGCGCCCTGGGGCACCGTGTAGGTGAGCACCGGCAGGACATACATCTCGGTGTCCCAGAACGTGTGCCCGTCATAGCCGGGTCCGGTGAGCCCCTTGGCGGCGATCGCCCGGCGTTCACCGCGGGCGCCCGCCTGCAGGGTGTGCCAGAGCCCGAAGCGCAGCGCCTGCTGGAGCTCGGGGTCTCCCTCCAGCTCGATGTCGGACCGTTCCCAGAAGCGGTCCAGATACTCGTGCTGCTCGGCGAACAGGTTGTGAAAGCCGGTGTGCATGCCGGCGGCCGTCGCGGCCCCGACCTGGTCTCGCAGCGCCGACGCCGAGCGCTCCGCCGACCAGCCGTAGGCGACGAGCTTGCCGATCCGCAGCGGCGTGCCGGGGGCGAGATCGGCGGTGACGGTGAGCCGCGCGAGGTCGGGGTAGGAGCGGATGGAGTCCCGCGTGCCGTCGGGTCCCGAGATGGTGTGGCTCATCGCCGCGGCCATCCGCAGCCCGCTCGTGTTCGTGTGATGGACGAGGGTCGCCTCCAGCCCGTCGGCGGCATGGTCCTCGGATTCCAGGGGATGGGCCATGGCGGCCGCCGCCCGCGGGTCGCGGCTCGCGCTCGGCATCACCTGATCGGCGACCAGCTCCGATTGCACGACGACCGGGAACTCACCGTCGACGGGTTCGACGGTGTACTCGACCACCGCCAGGGCGCGTTGGGAGAAGGACACCATCCGGGTCGAGGTGACCCGCACCTGACGGCCGGTCGGCGAGGTCCACAGCACCTCGCGCCGCAGCACGCCGGCGCGGAGGTCCAGCACCCGCTCGTGGTGGTTGAGCACGCCGTAGCGCAGATCGAACGGCTCGTCCTCGACGTAGAGGCGGATGATCTTGCCGTCGGTGACGTTGACGACGCTCTGGCCGTCCTCGGGATAGCCGTACCCGGCCTCGGCGTAGGGCAGCGGCCGCGTCTCATAGAAGCCGTTCAGGTAGCTGCCCGGCAGACCGTAGGGCTCGCCCTCGTCGAGATTGCCGCGCAGGCCGATGTGGCCGTTTGAGAGTGCGAAGACCGATTCGGCCTGGGCGAGCTTGTCGAGGTCGAGGGTCGTCTCCCGGATCGCCCAGGGCTCGACCGGAAAGCTCGGGTGCTCGATCACGCGGGCAGCAGCTCGGAGAGGTCCTTGACCACCACGTCGGCCCCGTGCTCGGTGAGCGCCTGCGCGTGGTCGACGCGGTCGACGCCGACGACGTATCCGAAGTGGCCGTCGTGCCCGGCCTGGACGCCGGCCGTCGCGTCCTCGAAGACCGCGCTGTGTACCGGGTCGACCCCCAGCGCCTTCGCGCCCGCGAGGTAGGTGTCGGGGTGGGGCTTTCCCTTCAGGTGCTGCTCGTCGGTGGTGTTGCCGTCGATGATCTGCTCGAACAGGTCATCGATCCCCGCCGACTTGAGGACCGCCCGGCAGTTGGCGCTGGCCGAGACCACGGCGCGCCGCAGGCCCGCCTGCCGCGCCGCCTTGACGAACGCGACCGAGCCGTCGTAGACCTCGACCCCGTCGCGCTCGATGATCTCGAGCACGAGGTCGTTCTTGTGATTGCCGATGCCGTCGACGGTCTCGGCGTCGGGGGAGTCGTCGGTCGATCCCTCGGGCAGCTCGATGTCCCGGGATTTCAGGAACGAGCGGACCCCGTCGTAGCGCGGCATGCCGTCCACGTACTCGTTGTAGTCGTCCTGCGTGAACTCGGCGAAACCGTCCCCGTCGCGGGACTTCAGATAGGCGTCGAACGTCTCCTTCCAGGCCTTGAAGTGGACCTTCGAGGTCTGGGTGAGGACGCCGTCGAGGTCGAACAGCAGCGCGGTGATGTCATCCGGGAGACCGAGCACGAGCTCGGAGCGTACCCGGGATCGGGAGACCGGATGTGAGCACTTCGTGACGGTCGCGCACCGCGCTCCCGTCTGGGCGATTCGGCGTGTCCGCCCGGGGAAACGCGGGTACCAATGTGGAGAAGTTCGACCTGCAACGAGGGAGCGTGTCACCCATGCCCGACGGACCATTCACGACGACCGACGGCGGCGCCCCGGTCGCCAGCGACGAGCACTCGCTCACCGTCGGGGCCGGCGGCCCGATCCTGCTGCAGGACCAGTACCTGATCGAGCAGATGGCGAACTTCAATCGCGAGCGGATCCCCGAGCGCCAGCCCCATGCCAAGGGCGGCGGGGCGTTCGGATCCTTTCAGACGACCGAGGATGTGAGCGCCTTCACCAAGGCGGTCGTGTTCGCCCCGGGGGCGCGCACCGACATGCTCGCGCGGTTCTCGACCGTCGCCGGTGAGAGCGGCAGCCCCGACACGTGGCGCGACCCGCGGGGGTTCTCGTTGAAGTTCTATACGCCCGAGGGCAACTACGACATGGTCGGCAACAACACGCCGGTGTTCTTCGTCAAGGACCCGATGAAGTTCCAGCACTTCATCCGCAGCCAGAAGCGCCGGGCCGACAACGGCCTGCGCGACCACGACATGCAGTGGGACTTCTGGACGCTGTCGCCGGAGTCCGCCCACCAGGTGACGTGGCTGATGGGCGACCGCGGCATCCCGCGGTCCTGGCGCCACATGAACGGCTACTCCAGCCACACCTACATGTGGGTCAACGCCGGCGGTGAGAAGTACTGGGTCAAGTACCACTTCAAGACCGATCAGGGGATCGAGTTCCTCACCCAGGACGAGGCGGACACGATCGCCGGCCAGAACGCCGACTACCACCGCCAGGACCTCTACGAGGCGATCCGCGGCGGCGAGTTTCCGACCTGGACGCTGTACGTGCAGATCATGCCCTTCGCGGAGGCCGCGGGCTATCGCTTCAACCCGTTTGACCTCACCAAGACGTGGTCCCACCTCGACTACCCGCTGCGCCGGGTCGGCACGATGACGCTCGACCGCAACGTCACCGATTTCCACACCGAGATGGAGCAGGCGGCGTTTGAGCCCAACAACCTGATCCCGGGCATCGGCCTCAGCCCCGATCGCATGCTGCTCGCCCGCGGCTTCGCCTACTCAGACGCCCACCGGGCCCGGCTCGGGGTCAACTACAAGCACATCCCGGTCAACGCCCCGACGGCGCCCGTCCACAGCTACACCAAGGACGGCGTGATGCGCACGGTGAACGTGACCGACCCCGTCTACGCGCCCAACTCCTACGGCGGGCCGGTCGCCGACCCGGCCCGGACCGACGAGGCGGGCCTGTGGGCGGCCGACGGCGAGATGGTGCGCGCCGGATACGTCGATCACCCCGAGGACGACGACTGGGGCCAGGCGGGCACGATGGTGCGAGAGGTGCTGGACGACGACGCGCGTGACCGGCTCGTCGCCAACGTCGCGGGTCACCTCAGCGACGGCGTCTCCGAGCCGGTCCTGCAGCGTGCCTATCAGTACTGGAGGAACGTCGATCAACAGATCGGCGAGCGGATCGAAGCGGCGGTCACGGCCCCCGCCGCGGTCTGACGCGCCGCGTCAGCGACGTCTGAAGCGAGGACGGGCGTGCTCCCCGGGGGCGCGCCCGTCGCGGTTCGTCGCTCAACCGCTCTCGGCCGCGTCGTTGCCCTGCATCCGTTCCAGCAGCGCGGTGAGCCGCTCCAGCGGCTCGACGATGTCGGAGCGGTCGGCCTTCTGGTCGACCGC
>CAZZWJ010000239.1:0-4905 GCA_964657875.1 uncultured Solirubrobacteraceae bacterium | reverse complement strand
ATCCGCGTCGGCGCCGGGGATGCCGGCGGCGGGCACCTTGCCCCCGCGTGACCAGGACGCGGTGGCGGCGATCAGACACGCGACGATCGCGAACGCGAACGCCTCGTGCAGGCCGGTCCGAAACGGCGCCGAGATCAGGTGCGGGAAGAACGCGCGACCCACGAGGACGTGGTGTTGGGCGGGGCTGAGATGGTTGAGCACGTGCGCGGGCACGAAGCTCTTGATCGGGTTGTAGCCGAGGAACGCCGCGAACAGGATCGACACCGGGGGCAGGTGCGCGGCGTGCTCGGCGTTGGCGTGGGGGACGCCGTGGGCGGTGAGCCCGGCGAGCATCGTGTGGGGCAGCGTCGTCGCCAGTCCGAGGATCATCAGCGTGAAGAAGACGCCGATCGACAGCACCTGGGCGGAGTTCTGAAACGTCTGGTTCATGCCGCCGCCGGCGCCGCGGTCACTCGGCGGCAGGCTGTTCATCACCGCCGCGCGGTTGGGCGACGCGAAGAGCCCCATCGAGACCCCGCACAGAAACAGGATCGCCGCGAACGCCGGATACGGGAAATCGACCGGCAGCAGCAGCATGAGGCCGAACGCGAGCGCCGTGCCGAGCATCCCGCCGGTGGCGAACCCGCGCGATCCGTAGCGGTCTGACAGGTAGCCGGCGGTCGGTCCGGCGAGCAGCATCCCGAACGTGAGGGGCAGGATGTAGATCCCCGCCCACAGCGGCGTATCGGTGAACGAGTAGCCGTGCTGGGGCAGCCAGATCCCCTGCAGCCAGATGACGAGGATGAACATCAGCCCGCCCCGCGCGATCGACGACAGGAACGTCGACAGGGTGCCGAAGGTGAAGGCACGGATCCGGAACAGATCCAGCCGGAACATCGGGTCCTTGGCGCGGCGCTCGGCGAACAGGAAGCCGATCAGGCAGGCGATGCCGGCGCCGAGCAGGATGAGCACCCGCGGGGAGCCCCAGCCGGTCGGCGATCCGCCGGCGGGCCGGATCCCGTAGGTGACCGAGATCATGATGAGGATCAGGCCGAGCGCGAAGCTGAGGTTGCCGGGCCAGTCGATCGAGGAGCGGTGCGGCGTGGAGAGCTCCCGGAGCTTGAGGTAGGCCCAGACGGTGCCGAACAGTCCGACCGGCACCGAGATGAGGAACACGAGCCGCCAGTTCACCGGCGCGAGCAGGCCGCCGAGCACGAGTCCGATGAACACCCCGCTGACGCCGACGATGTTGTTGATGCCGAGCGCCATCCCTCGCTGGTCGGCGGGAAACGCGTCGGTGATGATCGCGGCCGCGTTGGCGAGCAGGCACGCCGCGCCGATCCCCTGCACGACGCGGAACCCGATGAGAAAGAGCGCGCCGCCGGTGCCGGTGAGCCAGTCGACGGTGAGCAGCAGCGACGCCGCGGTGTAGATGACGAAGCCGAGGTTGTAGATCCGCACGCGCCCGTACATGTCGCCGAGGCGACCGAGGGAGACGATCAGGACGCTGGAGACGACGAGGAACCCGAGGATCATCCACAGCAGGTAGAACGAGTTGGACGCGACGAGCGGATCGAGCTTGATGCCCTTGAAGATGGCGGGCATCGCGATCAGCGTGATCGAGCCGTCGAGCGTCGCCAGCAGGATCCCGAGCGTGCAGTTCGACAGCGCGATCCACTTGTACCCCTCGCCCCGCGGATCGGGGCCGTGGCTGTCGCGATAGTGCGACCGACGGGTCACTCTGGCGTCAGCGGACACGCGGCGGTACATTAGCGGAATGAGCGTTCCGGACACCGTCGCCGCGCCCCCGGGGTGGACCGTCCTCACCGCCGGCGCCAAGCGTGAGCGGATCCTCGCCGCGGCGATCGCGGTCTTCGCCGAGTACGGCCTCGAGGCGCCGATGCACGACGTCGCCACCACCGCGGGGGCCGGCGTCGCCTCCATCTACCGGATCTTTCCCTCAAAGCACGACCTGTGGGCGGCGATCGTCGTGCGCCGCATGGACGAGATCACCGTCGCCTGCGCCGAAGCCCGGCACGCGCCGGGGGACCGCTGGTCGGCATTGCTCGGCTTCATCGAGACCCGGGTCGCGCACCAGTCACCCGAGCCGTTCACGATCGAGGCGCGAGCGGTCGTCGAGCACCGGCCGGAGGTCGCCGAGGCGATTGCGCGGGCGACGAATGCCCAGGAGCGACTGCTCGACGACGCCCGCGCGGAGGGGCGCCTGCGCGCGGATGCGACCGTCGAGGACGTCCGCCTGCTGTTCGTCGCCACCCGGGCGGCCCGGCGGATGGCGCCCGACACCGTCGAGCGGATGCTCGAGCTGATGCTCGACGCGCTCCAGGCCCCGCGCGGGTAGCGTCCCGGGCGTCCTTTCAAGCAAGGAGTCCCCGTCGTGAAGATCCGCGCCGCCGTGCTGGAGCAGTTCGGTCAGCCACTCAACGTCTCAGAGCTCGATCTCGCCGAGCCGCGCGCCGGCGAGGTGCTCGTCCGGCTGGCCGCCTGCGGCGTCTGCCACACCGACATGTACACCGCCTCCGGCGTCGATCCCTCCGGCTACGCGCCGACGGTGCTCGGCCATGAGGGCGCGGGATACGTCGAGCGGGTCGGCGAGGGCGTGAGCTCGCTCAAGCCCGGCGACCTCGTGGTGACGCTCTTCTCACCCCAGTGCCGCGAGTGTGTCCACTGCCTCTCCCCCGAAACCAACCTGTGCCTCGCGATCCGCGAGCAGCAGAACCTCGGCCACCTGCCCGACGGCACGACGCGGCTGTCCCGCGACGGCGAGCCGATCCGCCACTTCATGGGGACGAGCACGTTCGCCGAGTACACGGTGATGCCCGAGATCGCGCTGGCCAAGGTCTCCCCCGACGCGCCGCCGGAGCAGGCTTGTCTGTTCGCCTGCGGCCTGTCGACGGGCCTCGGCGCCGCCATGTACACCGCCAAGGTCCGGGCGGGCTCGACGTGCGTCGTCTTCGGAGCCGGGATGGTCGGTCTCGGCGCGGTCGCCGGCGCGCGACTGCAGGGGGCCGAGCGGATCATCTGCGTCGACATGTCCGAGGACCGCCTCGCGCTCGCCCGCGAGCAGGGCGCGACCGACACCTGGGTACCGGATCCCACCCAGCCCGACGCCATCGTCGCCCGCGTGCTCGAGGAGACCGGCGGCTTCGGCGCCGACTACACGTTTGAGGCGACCGGGCTGGTCGCGGTCATGCGCCAGGCGGTCGAGGCGGCGCGGATGGGCTGGGGACTGTGCACGGTGGCGGGAGTCGCCGGACGCGGGGAGACCCTCGACGTGATCCCGCGGCTGCTCATCACCGGACGCCGGATCTGCGGCTCGTCCTTCGGTGGGGTCAAGGGCCGTGACCAGGTCCCCGAGCTCGTGCAGCTCTCCCTCGACGGCAAGCTCGACGTGACCCCGTTCCTGTCGCACTCGCTGTCGCTGGACGACGTCAACGAGGGGTTTGCGCTGATGGAGCGCCACGACGGGATCCGCAGCGTGCTGTCCTTCGCCTGAGCTCGGCCCGGCGCTCCATCAGCGCGACCGGGCGGGCACAACGACACGCACCCCCACCCCGCCGCCGTGGGGGCGCGTGTGCCCGGGGTCTCGCCCGCGTTCAGCGGCGGCGGGCGGACGGCTCCAGGGCCGGGTTGGTCCAGCCACCGGTCTCGAGGTCGAGGTTGACCCCCGGGGGGACGATCTCGTCGATGCGATCCAGGACGTCGTCGGAGAGCGTCACGTCGGCGGCGGTGAGCTGGGACTCGAGATGCTCCAGGGTGCGCGGACCGATGATCGCCGCGCTCACCGCGGGGTGGCGGATGACGAAGGCGAGCGCGAGCTCGATGAGCGTCACCCCCGCCTGGTCGGCGAGCTCGGTGAGCGCGTCGACCGCCTCCCACTTGCGGGCGTTGGCCGGATTCGCGCGGTCGAAGCGCTCCCCGACGACGCGCTTGCGCATCGCCGAGCCGGGCTCCGGTGAGTCGGTGCGGTGGCGGCCGGAGAGCAGCCCACCCGACAGCGGGCTCCACGGGATCACGCCCATGCCGTACTTCAGGCAGGTCGGCAGCACGTCGCGCTCGATCCCGCGCATGAGCATCGAGTAGGGCGGCTGCTCGGTGACGTAGCGCTCGCGCCCGCGCGCCTGCGCGGTCCACTGGCACTCGACGATCCACGGCGCCGGGAATGTCGAGGAGCCGATGTGGCGGACCTTGCCCTGATGCACGAGGTCCGACAGCGCCCCGAGCGTCTCATCCCAGGCGGTGTCGGACTCGGGCCGGTGGACCTGGTAGAGGTCGATCCAGTCGGTCTGCAGCCGCCGCAGTGAGTTCTCGACCTCCTGAAAGATCCAGCGCCGGCCGTTGCCGAACTGGTTGGGATCGTCGCCCATCGAGCCGTGGAACTTCGTCGCCAGCACGACATTGTCGCGGCGACCGCCGGTGAGCGCCTTGCCGACGATCTCCTCCGACTCACCGCTTGAGTAGACGTCGGCGGTGTCGATGAAGTTGATCCCCGCGTCAAGCGCTCGGTGGATGATCTTGATGCTCTCGTCGTGGTCGGGGTTGCCCCAGGCCCCGAACATCATCGCTCCCAGACAGAGCGGCGAGACCTTGGTTCCGGTGGTGCCCAGCATGCGGTAGTCCATGAGGCTGACCCTAGCCCCGAGCGTGGCGCGGCAACCAGCGGACCGCGGCCGCCGCCGCGAGCAGCAACCCGACCGCCACGAGCAGCCCGTGACCGGCCGCGTCGACGAACGCGGCCGCCCCGCCGCGGTGCCCGAGCCGGTCGAAGAGCACGGTGCCGACGGCGGCGATCCCGATCGACATCGCGAGCTGCTGGACGGACTCGAGCAGGCCCGAGGCCGATCCGAGCTGCCGTGGCTCGACACCGGCGAGGATGACGTCGAACATCGGGACGAACACCATGCCCAT
>CAZZWJ010000238.1:0-4923 GCA_964657875.1 uncultured Solirubrobacteraceae bacterium | reverse complement strand
CCGGTGACCGCGGCCGCGGAGGTGGCCCTCGCCGCGACGACGGCGGCCCTCACCGCGCATCCCGCGGTCCGCGAGGCCCGCTTCTGGCTGTTGAACCCGACGACCCACGCCGCCTTCGCCGCCGAGCTGGCCGAGCGCTCACGAATGCGCTGATCGCGCCGTCCGTCGACGGGGTGATCGCCGGCGTGCCGGAGCGCCGCCGGAGCCGACGGGCACGCGGTCCGCGGCCGCCCAGCATTCGGAGACGAACTCGGTGATCTCGGCGGTGAGCCGCTTGGGGCGCACCCGCAGCTCCATGATCGACCGTGCGTGCAGGAGTCGGGCCCGCGGGAGCTCGGCGGCGAGCATGCCGGCGTCGGAGAAGGGGTGCAGCGGGTCGCGATCGTGGCCGATGACCAGGGTCGGGATGTCGAGCTCGACCCGGGCGCGGTGATCGGGGGCGACGCGGCCGTAGAGGATGCCCGACAGCACCGCGGCGCTCGGCTCGGGATCCTGGGCGATCCAGTCCAGCCCGACCTCGGCCAGCGAGCCCCGCACGCCCGGCAGGCGCTCGGCCAGCCGCGCCCCGGAGGCGAGCGCCCGCATCCCCGGCGTCGCGTGCTTCAGGGCGAGCAGCAGCGGTGTGAAGGCGGCGGCACAGCCCGCGATCGCGTGGTCGAGCACCGGCATCTCGATGATCATCCCCGCCAGGCGCTCCGGCACCCGGGTGGCGAGCTCGAGCGTGATGTTCGCGCCCAGCGAGGTTCCGCCGACGACCGCCTGCTCGAGCTCGAGGTGATCCAGCAGCGCCCGCGTCTGCTCGGCGAATGCGCCCATCGAGTAGCGCCAGACCTCCAGCGGCCGGGCGGAGCGCCCGTGGCCCAGCGGATCGAAGGTCACGACGCGATTGCCGCCTGCCGCCAGCGCGCGGGCGAGCGGGAGCTGCATCTTCTGGGAGAACAGCAGCCCCGGCAGGATCACCGTGGTGTGCGGGTCACGCACGCTCCGCGGCCCGGACGGCTGGTGGATCGAGTAGGCGAGGCGTTGACCCTCGAAGCGGAAAGTGCCCATGGCGCCACGATACCGGCGCTTTCAGCACTGAGGGCCCACCGGTACAGTGAGGTACCGATCTGCACTTCGTATCCGTCGTCACAGGAGGACTTCCATGGCCAAGGTGCCGCGTTCGCTGACCGACAAGGTCGTTGCCATCACCGGAGGGGCCAGGGGCATCGGGCGCGCGACCGCCGCCGCGCTGATCGCCCAGGGAGCCCGGGTCGCGATCGGCGACATCGATTCCGAGCTCGCGGTCCAGACCGCGGGTCAGCTCGGCTCGGGGACGGTCGGCCTCCCGCTCGACGTCACCGACCCGGAGAGCTTCGAGACGTTCCTGAGCGCGGTCGAGCGTGACCTGGGCCCGCTCGACGTGCTCATCAACAATGCCGGGATCATGCCGGTCGGCCCGTTCGTGGCCGAGACCCCGGCGACCGCCGAGCGGCTCGTCGACATCAACATCCACGGTGTCATCACGGGCTCCAAGCTCGCGCTCGCCCGGTTTCTCCCCCTCGGCCGGGGCCACCTCGTCAACATCGCCTCGATCGCCGGCAAGAACGGGCTCCCCGGCGGCGTCACCTACTGCGCGACCAAGCACGCGGTCGTCGGCCTCAGCGAGGCGATCCGGGCCGAGGTCCGTGGCAGCGGGGTCGACATCTCGATCGTCATGCCGACCGTGGTGAAGACCGAGCTGGGCTCGGGGCTGAACCGCACCCGGGGACTCGGATTCGCCGAGCCCGAGGACGTCGCCGCCGCGATCGTGGAGGCGCTGCAGACCGGCCGTGTCGACGTCTACGTCCCGCGCGGGCTCGGGCCGCTGATGCGCTCCCGGGCACTCGTCTCGCGCAACGTCAACGACCTCGTCGCCCGGCTGATGAAGGCCGATCAGGTGCTCGTGGCGCCCGATCACGCCGCCCGCGCCGCCTACGAGGCCCGGATGTCCGCGCCGGCGACCGCGCCCGCGCCCGCGCCCGTCCCGGAGTCCGAGCCCGCGCCCGAGACCGCGGCCGTCTGAGCCCCCAGTCGCGATCGGGCCCGCTGGGCTCGGCGGAGTGAGACAATCCGCACGTGACCCCGGATGAGACAGTGGTGGGCACGACCGGACGCCTGATCCTGCCCACCCGCGGGACCGACGGGCCCGGAGAGGTGATGCTGGCGATGCGGGGCGGCACCGAGGCCTACATCGCCTGGTCTGAGCAGCCGCTGCCGCGGGGCTGTGAGGTGCTCGTGTGGAACTCCCGTGGCAACCGGTCAGTGGATGTGCTCCAATTCGAGTCCGCGGCGGATCCCCCCAACTGAGGAAGTGGATTTCAGATGCTCGGCTATCGCGTACCCCACCCCGACGAGGCGATGCTGATCGCCGGTGGCAAGGGCAAGCAGGACGGGACACCGTTCCGCGTCGTCACCGGCCACGGCGCCTTCGTGCTGCCGTTCATGCGCTCGGCGAGCTTCATCACGCTCGCCATGCGCGAGGCCGAGGTCGCCGAGCAGTGCGTCACCAGCCAGGGGATCGCCCTGCAGGTGAAGGCGGTGATCGCGTTCAAGGTCGGAAACGACCCCGAGTCGATCGTCAACGCCGCCCAGCGGTTCCTCTCCGACCAGGATCAGATGTCGGTCCTCGCCGGGCGGATCTTCGCCGGCCATCTGCGCTCGATCGTGGGCTCGATGACCGTCGAGGAGATCGTCACCGAACGCCAGAAGCTCGCCACCGAGGTGCTCGACGGCTCCAAGGCCGAGATGGTGAAGATGGGCCTGATCGTCGATTCGCTGCAGATCCAGTCGATCGACGACATGGGCCAGGGCTATATCGCGGCGATGGCCGCCCCCCACAACGCCGCGATTCAGCGCGAGGCGAAGATCGCCCAGGCCCGTGCCGACCAGGCGGCCGCCGAGGCCCAGCAGGAGTCGGCGCGCAAGCAGGCCGAGTACGAACGCCAGACCGCGGTCGTCCGGGCTGAGTACAAGGCCGATATCGACAAGGCCCAGGCGGAGGCGAACACCGTCGGTCCGCTGCAGCAGGCCGGCAGCCAGCGCGAGGTGATCGACGCCCAGACCGAGCTCGCCGAGCGGCAGGCCCAGCTGCGCGAGCAGCAGCTCGTCGCCGAGGTCATCCGGCCCGCCGAGGCCGATGCCGAGCGCACCCGGGTGCTCGCGAAGGCGGAGGCCGACCGGATCCGGATCCAGGCCGAGGCGGCCGCGTCCCACAACCGGGTGGCGCTGGACCGGATGCTCATCGACCAGCTGCCCCAGATCGTGCGCGAGGCCGCCGCCGGTCTGCAGGGGGCCGACATCACGGTGCTCAACGGGGCCGAGGGGCTGAGTGAGATCGCGGCCGGTCTGGTCAGCCAGGGCCTCGCGATCTTCGACACCGTGCGCCACAACCTCGCGACCGCCGACGAGCCGACCGCCTCACCGGCGCCGACGGATCAGCCGCCGAGCAACGGCAGCGGCGACCCCCGGGCGGCGCTGTCGCCGCCCGCCGCGTCCCCCGAGGACTGATCACCCCCGCCAGGAGGCGGCGTCGGAGGCGACGGTGATCTCGATCACGCCGCCGTTCGGCGCCCAGGCGATCAGGTCCAGCGACTGCAGACGATCCAAGAGCTCCTGAAACGCCTGCGCCTGCCCGCCGGACCGGTAGCGGCGGGCGATGTCGAACTCATAGCCGGTCGCGGCGAGCGGCTCGTCGACGCCGGCGGCGGCCTGGAAGCGCTCGTCCTGGACGGTCGCGGCGACGCGCAGCGGGGTGGCGCCGCCCGACAGCGAGCGGACCTGCGCCGCCAGCGCGAGCAGCTCGTGCGCGGCGACCGGTCTCAGTCCCCGGTACAGGGCGCGGGGTGCCGACAGCGCCCGCGCCCCGAAGCCCATCGCCGGGTCATAGGCGAGGCCGAGCGCGGCCGCGTTGCGGGGCAGCGGGACGAGCGTGCGGCGGCGGTACGCGCCTGAGAGCGCCCGCGGGGTCGCCCAGCGCGCCGGTGTTCCCGGTGGATGCAGCACCGTGGCGCCCGCGACGTCGGCGAGCTGCAGCGCCGTCTGGTGGGCGAGCCTGGCGGGATCGGTGCGGTGGAGGTGCATGATCGCCACCGCGCCGAGGATCCGCCACCAGTACAGCGAGGAGTCGTCACCGAGACCCTGCAGGAGGTCGAAGGCGGCGGCGTGGTGGGTTGGGCCGGTGTCGAAGTAGAGCTGCACGTAGGGGACCGAGCGCCCGCCGTCGTAGTCGCGCAGCACGTTCTGCAGGTTGCCGATACCCGCGTGGTAGCTGGCGAACGCGAGGTCCTCGCGGCCGAACGTCGCCTCGGCGTCCTGGAGGTAGCGCACCGTCGCCGCGAGCTCGGCGACCGGATCGAAGCGCGGGTCGGCGGCGGCGCGCTCGCGCTCCAGGCGGGCGAGGTTGCCGCGAGAGCTGCCGGCGGCGACGGCGGCGATGCGCGCGGTGAGCGTGCGGCTGCGGGCGAGGTCGATGTGCATTCCGAGCTGGGTGGTGGCGGTGGCGGCGAGGATCTGGGTGAGGCCCGCCGCGTCGCTCACCTGACTGCCGGCGATCACCTCAGACCGCCCCGCGCTCTCCACGAACACGAGGCCCTCCAGCAGGCCCGGGCTGATCGCGGTGCCGGCGGTCGCGCGGTCGATCGCGGGGCGCCAGGCGGCGACCCGTCGCGCGGTCGCCGCGGCGCCGCCGGGACTCTTGACGTACAGCGCGTTCGCGTTGCCCGCGGTCGCCCGGGCGGTGAACTCGCCGGCCCGGGAGGTCGCGTAGGAGAACGGGTCGGTGCTGTGGGCCTCGACCGCGACTCCGGCCGGCGGCGGCCCGGCGATCTGCCCGCCGCCGGCGAGCGAGACCGCCGCGACGACGAGCCCGACGAACAGGACGAGCCCGAGCGTCGCGCGCCGTCG
>CAZZWJ010000237.1:0-4955 GCA_964657875.1 uncultured Solirubrobacteraceae bacterium | reverse complement strand
GGAGCAGTCCGGCGGCGAGCGCCCAGGTTCCGGCGCCGGCAGGCACGTGCAGCCATGGATAGGCGGTCACTCCCGCGGCGCCGAGGACGCGGCCGGTGACCGCGAGCCCGAGCACCGCCAGCGCGCTCGCCGTGAAGCCGATGTCCTGGCGTGACCAGGCCCGGGACCGGCGGCGCGGCCGCTGGGCGCCCGCGTAGCCGCGGACCTCGAGCGCGGCGGCGACGTCGAGCGCCCGGTCGAGCACCCCGCTGGAGGCGGCGCGCAGGAGCGCGACCCGCGAGGGCGCCGGTCCCGGCCGGCAGCGCTGGGCATCGGCGAGCCGTCGTGAGTCCCGGGCGAGGACCGGCACCAGCCGCGTCGCGAGCGTCGCCGACAGCGCCGATCGGTAGGAGACGGGCCGCAGCAGCCGGAGCACCTCGTCGGGGTCGACGGTGACCGTGTAGAGCACCCCGCAGAGGATGAGCGCGACCGCCCGCAGGCCGAGGATCGCGCCGTAGACGGTCGCCTGCAGCGTGACGTCGGTCTCGCCGACGAGCGGCAGGTTGCCGAAGCGCCAGATCACGGTGAGCCCCTCGCGGGTGACGAGCGCGTTGATGAGCATGATTGCGAGCGCGACGGGGAGCGCGAAGCGCAGCGCGCCGCGCAGCTCCCGGCCGGCGCCGACCGCGGCACCGGTCGCGAGCAGCAGTCCGATCAGCGCGCCGAGCACGATCGGGTTCGCGCACAGCAGCACGGCGATCCCCACGCAGCCGAACCAGGCACAGCCGACGGCGGCGCGGACGGCGTGCAGCGGGGTGGCGCGCCGGCGATAGAGCATCGACTCAGTGCGACGGCGAGACGAGCGGCACCGGGTAGTGGGTGTCGCCGTGGACGACGAGGGCGAAGTGATCGGCGAGTGATCGGGTGTTGAACGCCCGGGCGGCGGCCATCACCCCGGCCCGGTCGGTGCCGGTGACCAACCACGTCGGCGCGGGGTCGTTGGAGTTGGCGACCGCCGCGATCAGCCCGGTGTCGGGGCCGAGGCGCTTGACGACCGCGCCCGCCTCGTTCTCGAGGTCGAGCTCGCGTCCGCCCTGCGCGATGCGCGCGTAGACGCCGCTGGTACCCGGCCCGAACTTGAGCAGCTCGGCGATGACCTCACCGCGGAGCTGTCGCCAGGTGCCGACGTTGACCGAGAGCACGTCGTTGGCGCCGTATCCGGGGTGCGCGGGTGAGAGCGGGATGTGCAGGCGCGTGAACTGCGCGGTGATCTCGTCGGCGGCGGGCTTCAGACCCGTGCTCCAGGAGATCGTCGAGGGATAGCGCCGGCCGCCGGTCCCGTTCTGAAACGGCTCGGGGAAGGCGCCGACGACGGCAGCGGTCGAGGTGGCACCGCTCGCGCTCCAGTCGTGCAGATCGAACCAGACGTTGTCGCCCTTGTAGAGCTTGGTCACCGCCGCGCCCTTGGTCGCGGCGATCCCGTTGACGTAGTAGAACCAGTCGTAGTCGTGGCTGGTCCCCGAATGGCCGTCGATCGACTCCACGAAACCGCCGCCGTACTTCGTGCCCACGTCGGCGACGTGGTGCTGCAGAAGCTGCATGTCGGTCTCCGAGCCGGCGACCTTGCCGGCGGTGAGGTTCTTGAGCGTCGTGGAACCGAAGTTCTCGGTGACGCGCAGCTTCACCGCGCCGGTGCCGATCCCGGGCCCGAAGCCGCAGCCCGCGCACACCAACGTGGTGGCGAGTGCGGCAAGGACCCGGGATCCGCGCATCGGTGACTACCGGGTGGCCTTGACCGTGACCGACGCCGAGCGGATGTCACCCGGGGCCGAGACGACGAGCGTCTCGGTTCCGGGCGTGGCCTCGCTCAGTCGCCAGGTTCCGCGGGTGCTGGTCCGCGTCGCCTTCACCGAGGCGCCACCACGAGCGAAACGCGCCGCGGTGACCGGCTTGGTCGCGTTGCCCTTGCCCGTGTACACGAACGTCTTCACGTCAAACGGCTTGCCCGCCGTCACCGTCGTGGGCGCCGAGACGACGATCGGGAGCTCGGCCTTGCCCTTCGCGGGGACCTGGGCGAACAGCAGCTGCTCACCGGCCTTGAGCGCCGTGTCGCACACGCCCTCGGTGGCGGAGCGGTCGTTGACGAAGAACTCCCAGTAGGAGCCCTGGGCATAGAGCGCGCGGGTGCCGAGGATGTCGGTGACCTCGATCCCCAGGCCGCTTGAGTACGTCCCGTCCCAGTTGCCGTGGGTGGCGGCGCTGAGCGCACCGGCCGCCGAGGTGGCCGGACACACGCCCGACGGCGTCGAGCCCTTGGTGATCGATCCGGTGCTCGGTGCGGTGACGGTGCGCTGAGACAGCAGGGTGTGCGACGTCCCTTCGACGCGGACACCCACCTGAGTGGTGGCGGCGAGTGCCGGTCCGGCACAGGCGGCGGTGATCGCGACCGGAACGACGGTCCCGATGAGACAACGACGGAACTGCATAGTGGGCCACCCCTTTCCACGAGGGCTTGCGGCTTATGGTCGGAGGCTGGTCTCCTGGCTCCCGGGCCGATCGGTCGCGCCTTCCCAGCCGGCAGGCGCCGGCCAGTGGCATCGTTGCGACTGACATCCCCGGTCACAGTGGCGGGTCCGCGCCGGATTCACACCGGCTTCCCATGGCCACCGACCTTGAACGGCGGTGATCCTACTCGATGGGGTCTGCGAGACTCCACGGCATGGCCGTCAACCTCACCCGCATCTACACCCGCCTCGGCGACGACGGGGAGACGCATCTGGGCGACATGAGCCGGGTCCCCAAGACCCATCACCGCATCGAGGCCTACGGGACCGTCGATGAGCTCAACGCCCAGATCGGCTGGGCGCTCGCGCTGCCCGACCTCCCCGACGGCCTGACCCCGTGGCTGATCCGCATCCAGAACGACCTGTTCGACGTGGGCGCCGACATCTCGGTGCCCGAGGATCACGATTCCGAGCGGGAGCGCCTGCGGGTGATCCCGGCGCAGACGGCCTGGCTCGAGGCCCGCTGTGACGAGGTCAACGCGACGCTCGAGCCGCTCAAGTCCTTCGTGCTGCCCGGCGGCTCGCCCGCCGCGGCCGCCCTGCACATCTGCCGGACCGTCTGTCGCCGCGCCGAGCGCGCCGCGATCGTCTGCGGCGATGACTGCTCACCCGAGGTCGTGCGCTACCTCAACCGACTGTCGGACCTGCTGTTCATCCTCAGCCGATCGGCGAACCACGGCGATGAGCCGCTGTGGGAGCCGGGCCGCTACCGCTGAGCGGGTCGGCCGCACCGCGCAGCACGAGGTTGACGCCTGCGGCGCAGGAGAAGCTGAGAAACGCGATCGCCGCGGCGCCGACGACGAACATCGTGTGCGCCGCCGCGTAGCCGAGCACCGCGTGAGGTCGCAGCGCCGTGAGCACGACGGCGAATCCCAGCCCGCAGGCGATCAGCAGCGCCGCCGGCGCGAGCGCCTCGCCGACCGAGAATGCCGCGCCCGACGCACTCGGGCGGCGCCGGGCGACCGGACGGCGGGCCTCGTAGGCGGCGAGACAGCCGACCACGAGCAGCGCCCACGTCGTCGACATCTCAAAGCCGCCGAGCACGTCGGAGGGGTAGTGCCAGCCGAGCTCCAGAAACGAGTAGACGACCGCGACGCAGAAGGCCGCCATCGCGGCCCCGACGACCGGGCGACGGCGGGCGGGGACGCTGATCACCATCGACAGGGCGAGCGACATACAGGCCGTCGCGTGGCCGCTGGGCCACGTCGAGTGGGTGAGGAAATCGCCGCCGACGGGATCCCGGGCCCCGGTGAGCAGCGGCTTGAGCACCTCCGTGGAGACGTTGGCACCGAGCAGCAGCACCGCGAGCGCGAGCGCGACCCGCGGGCGACCTCGCAGCAACGCGATCGCCACCGGGACCGCCGCGAACACGACGAATGGCATCGGATCGCACAGGTTGGCGATCGCGTGGGTGAAGCGGTTGAGGCCGGGACGATCGAGCTGCAGGAAGCCGCCGAGCACGTTGGCGTCGACGCGACGGACCGCCGCGACGTCGTGGGCGAGCAGCCAGGTGAGGATGAGCGCGCTGATACCGAGCGCGACGCCTGCGAGTGCGAGCTTGGATCGACGGGGCATCGACCCCATCAGGCTAGTGACGAAAGCTAAGCGTCCGGTGAGGCATCGGCCGGCTGCGGATCACGGGCCGCGGCGCCCGTCCCGCGGGTGATCCGGAACTCCGGAGCCGTCCCGGTTCGGCGCAGGTGTGAGAAGTGCTCGAGGTCCTCGGGAGCCGCGACCTGGACCGCGATCCCCGGTGCGATCTCGATGCGCGCCGCCTCGTAGAGCAGCTCCTGATAGCGACCGCCGTCGGTGCTCTCCACGACCAGGTCCTCGCCGGAGGCCGACTTGGCGGCGGTGAGGCGGGCCTGGTTGCGCAGGTACGGGGCGGGCACGATCGCGACCGCTCCCCGAGCGGTGAGCTCGCCGCGGATCGCGTGGGCGACCGGCCCGACGAGCACGAAGTCGAGGCGCGCGTCGATCAGCCGCCGCAGCGTCGTGACCGATCGCGGGTCGAGGTGCTCGAGGCCGGGCGACGGGACGGCCGGCGGGGTGTCGGGCTCGGGGGTGCGGTGGCGCAGGGGCATGCTCGTCGGTTTCGCGCTGAAGGCGGCGGTTCCTGCCCGGTGCTCACAGCCGGTAGGCTCGGCGCAAGCGAGATGGAGTCCCACGCACCTCAGCGTCGGCGCACCGAGCGGGCCCGGGCGCGCCGACGGCGCCGCCGCCGGCGCCTGGGAGGGCTGGCCGCAATCGCGGCGTTCGCCGTCACGGTCGCGGCGATCACCCTCACCGCCACGTCGGCGACCCGCCACCTCTCGCACCCGCGTCGCCTCGCCCGCTCCGCGCGCGCCGCCCACCAGCGGGGCGCCGCGCCGATCGTCGCGCGCCTCGGGCCGGCGACCGGCCACCCGGGCG
>CAZZWJ010000236.1:4525-4975 GCA_964657875.1 uncultured Solirubrobacteraceae bacterium | reverse complement strand
GCGATCGATCCTAAAGGCAATCGCCCGCGCAGCCCGATGCCGCCGCGGGCAAGACGGGCACGGCGGCCCCTCCGGGGCTACAGCCAACCGCGCTCGGTGGCGATGAGGACCGCCTGGGCGCGATCCATCGCGCCGAGCTTGCCGTAGACGTTGTGCAGATGGGTGCGGATCGTGCTCGTCGACAGGCCGAGCTCGGCGGCGATCTGCTTGTAGACCATGCCCTTGGCCAGGCGCTTGAGGACGTCGACCTCGCGGCCGGACATCGGGCACGGCTCCACCTGGCGGGGGCGCTCGCCGGAGGAGGGCAGCGGCAGCTCATACATCACCGTGCGCAGACTCGAGGGGCTGAGATCGATCGTGCGGGCCGCATCGAGCATCGCGGACGGCGAGATCGTCCCGCCGAGGACGTAGTGGGCGAGCATGTCGGCGAGCCGGACGATCGCCGCCTCG
>CAZZWJ010000236.1:0-4515 GCA_964657875.1 uncultured Solirubrobacteraceae bacterium | reverse complement strand
CGGAGGCGTCGGCGGCGTGGGGGCGCTCGATCACGCTCGCGAGCGTCCGCGGCAGCGTCCAGCGGCGGGCGAGCACGCCGCCGACGAGCGCGTGGTCGACGCCGAGCTCCCGGCGCTCGCGCTGCAGGCGATCCTCGGGGGTGCGGGCGTCACCGTGGACCTGGCCGGGATATCCCGGGTAGGCGTGGACGAGCACGAGCTTTCCGATGTCGTGCAGCAGCGAGGTGACCATCAGCCGGTCGCGGTGCTCGTAGCCGATCTCCCGGGCGACTCGATCCGCGGCGCGCTGGGTGGCGACGGCATGCAGCCGGAAACGCTCGGGCATCCCCTGCCAGACGGCGGTGCGCTCGAAGAAGTCAAAGGTTCGGGCCCGCTGCGCGATCGCGTGGACGGTGGCGATCGACAGCACGTCGACGCCGGCCACGACGCTCTCCACGCGACCCTGGGTCGCCGCCTCGACCTGGTTGGCGAGGCGCACGACGGTGACCGAAAGCGCCACGTCGGCCTCGACGGCGGCGACGACGTCGGCGATCGACGGCTCGGGACCGGGCTCGAACAGCCGCAGCACCCGATTGCGCGACTCGACGAGAACCGGATAGGCCTCCAGCGCCTCAAAGGCGGTCGTCAGCCGGCGGCCGTGTCCCTCGTTGTGATGGCGCTCGCGAGCCGCATAGGGGTCCGTCGGGGCGCTGCTCGCCACGGTCATCTGTGCCACCGGATCACTCATCCTCCGGCCTCACAGGCCTGTCAGTTCGTACCGGCGTGTCCGGAGGCGAAGTCATCGGGCTACCTATCGGCAGATGTCCGACCGGGATTAAGTGATCCGCCTGGGGGTTTTCTACGTATCCTTGGCGCTCGCGAGCGCTTTGTCGATGCGATCAAGCGTCTCCGAACGGCCCAGCAGCTCGAGCGATTCGAAGATCCCCGGTGAGATCGTGCGCCCGGCGACCGCGACCCGCACCGGCTGAAACACCTTGCCGGGCTTGAGCTCCCGGGCCTCCACGACCGACCGCAGCGCCACCTCGATGCTCGCGGCGTCGAACGGGTCGAGCTCCGACAGCGCCGCCCGCGCCGCGTGCAGCGTCGCCACTCCCCCGTCGGCGGCGATCGTCTTGGCGAACGCCGCCGGATCATCGACCGGGCCGTCGAACAGGAACCCGGCCAACGGCCAGAACTCGGTGAGCGTCTGGATCTTCTCCCGGGAGATGGCGACCGCGCCGCTCAGACCCTCGCGTCCGGTGAACCGCTCCAGGCGACCCGTGAGCTCCGCGGGCTCGAGGCCCCGGATGTAGACGCCGTTCATGTGCCGCAGCTTCTTCTCGTCGAATACGGCGGGGTTCTTGGAGACGTGGTCCAGGCGGAAGCGGTCGGCGAGCTCCTGCAGGGTGAAGAACTCCTCGTCGGAGCCGAAGCCGGCGCCGAGCAGCGCGATGTAGTTGTCGATCGCCTCGGGCAGAAAGCCCTGGTCGCGCAGTTCCTGCACCGACGCGGCGCCGTGGCGCTTGGAGAGCTTCTTGCCGTCGATGCCATGCAGCAGCGGCAGGTGGGCGTAGACCGGCGGCGTCTGCCCCAGGGCCGCGTAGACGAGCTGCTGCTTGGGCGTGTTTGAGATGTGGTCCTCGCCCCGCACGACGTGGGTGATGCGGGCGTCGAGGTCGTCGATGGCGACCGCGAAGTTGTAGAGCACCGAGCCGTCGGCCCGGGCGATCACCGGATCGTCGAGGCTGCGGTTGGGAAACGCGGTCTCGCCGCGGATCACGTCCTGGACGAGCGAGTCGCCCTCGTCGGGCACGTGCAGGCGCACCGCGCCCGCGCCCTCCTCGCGGCCGCGGTAGCCACGACCGGATCCGTGGGTGTCCTTGAACGCCTTCACATCCTCGGCGGTGGCGCTCGTGCGGTAGGCGTGGCCGGAGTCGAGCAGCTGCGCGAGCGCCTCGGCGTGGCGCTCGGCGTTGTCGGTCTGCAGGATCGGCCCCTCGTCCCAGTCGAGGTTCAGCCACCGCAGCGCGTCGAGGATCTGCTCGACGTTCTCGGGCGTGGAGCGCTCCCGGTCGGTATCTTCGATGCGCAGCACGAGCGTTCCGGCCCGCCCTCCGGGACCGTCACCGGCCGCGTGCGCGATCAGCCAGTTGTAGAGCGCCGTGCGCGCACCACCGATATGCAGCGCCCCGGTCGGGGAAGGAGCAAAGCGAACTCTCATGGACATCGTCACCCGATGCTAATCGGCGCCCACGTCTCCCAGGCGGGCGGCCTTGAGAAGGCGATCCAGCGTGGTGACGAGCTCGGCTGTGAGGCGATCCAGATCTTCAACCAGTCCCCGCGGATGTGGAAGCCCACCGCCTACTCCGACGCGGACTTCGCCGCCTTCCGCGACGCGATGGCCGCGAGTCCGATCCAGGCGGTCGTCATCCACGCCGTCTACCTGCTCAACACCGCCTCCGAGGATCCCGAGATCCGGGAGAAGACGGTGGCCTCGCTCGTGCAGTCGCTGCGGGTCGGCGACGGGATCGGGGCGACCGGCGTCGTCCTGCACACCGGCTCGGCCAAGCAGGGCGATGTCGGCGAGGCGATCGCCCGGGCCGGTGAGGTGATCGCCGAAGCGCTCGCGCAGACCGACGCGTGTGCGCTGCATCTGGAGGACACCGCGGGCGCCGGGGGCACACTCGGGCGTTCGTTTGAGGAGCTGGCCGCGATCATCGAGGCCGCCGGTGGATCTGACCGCCTCGGGGTGTGCCTGGACTCCTGTCATCTGCTCGCCTCCGGCTACGACGTGCGCAGCGCCGAGGGTCTCGCCGACACGGTGGACCGCTTCGATGAGATCGTCGGCCTGGATCGGCTGGGCTCGCTGCATCTCAACGACTCGGTCAACCCGCTGGGATCAAACCGCGACCGCCATGCCGACATCGGCGACGGCGAGCTGGGCGAGAGCGGCTGTGGGGCGTTCCTCTCCGAGCCGCGATTTGACAGTCTCCCGTGCGTGCTGGAGACACCCGGGCCCGACAAGAAGGGTCCCACCAAGGCCGAAATCGCCCACTGCCACGCGCTGCGCGAGCAGGGCCTCGCCGCCCGTGACGCCGACGGCGGCGCATCGACGCAACGCGGATGAGCACCGGGGTCAGCCTCAAGCTCGCCGCCACCGGCGACGCACTCGTCGTGTTCGGGATCACCGGGGATCTCGCCAAGCTGATGACCCTGCACTCCCTGTATCGCCTCGACCTCCGCGGTCTGCTCAACGTTCCGGTGATCGGCGTCGCGGTCGATGACTGGAGCGACGAGCAGCTGCGCGCCCACGCGCTTGACTGCGTACGCCAGGCCGGGGAGGACGTCGACGAAGCGGTGTTCCGGCGCTTCGCCGCCCGCCTCACCTACCTGCGGGGCGACTTCGCCGAGGCCGCGACCTACCAGCAGGTCGCCGACGCCCTCGGGGACGCGAAGAACCCCGTCTTCTACCTGGAGATCCCCCCATCGCTGTTTGCCACCGTCGTCCAGGGCCTGTCGAAGGCGGGGCTCACCGCCCACGGTGAGCGGGTCGTCATCGAGAAGCCGTTCGGGCACGACCTGCAGTCCGCCCGGGACCTCGCCGCCGAGCTGCACAAGTACGTCACCGAGCCCCAGATCTACCGGATCGACCACTTCCTGGGCAAGATGGGCCTCGAGGAGGTGCTCTACCTGCGCTTCGCCAACGCGCTGCTGGAGCCGGTGTGGAACCGCCATTACGTCGACTCGGTGCAGATCACGATGGCCGAGAGCCTCGGCGTCCAGGACCGCGGCCACTTCTATGACCCGGTGGGGGCGCTGCGCGACGTCGTCGTCAACCACCTCATGCAGATCGTCGCCGCGGTCGCCATGAACCCGCCGGCCAACGCGAGCCCCGAGAGTCAGAAGGACGCCAAGCAGGCACTGTTCGAGTCCGTGCTGTCCGCCGACCCGGCGCACTGTGTCCGCGGCCAGTACGACGGCTACCGCAGCGTCGACGGGGTCGCGGAGGGCTCAGACACCGAGACGTTCGTGGCGATGCGCCTGCTCATGGACAACTGGCAGTGGCAGGGCGTGCCGTTCTATCTGCGCACCGGCAAGCGGCTGCCCGAGCGCAACACCGAGGTCCGACTCATCTTCCGCCACCCACCGCGGCTGCCGTTTCTCTCCAAGACCGCATCGCGGCGGCGCCCCTCCCCCGACCAGCTCGTCATCCGCATCGACCCCGGCACGGGGATCCGGATGTCGCTCGACGCCCGGCGCGCCGATCATGACGGCGCCTCCGAGATCGACCTTGACATGGACTTCGCCTCTGAGGGCGGCGAGGGCGCCACGCCCTATGAGGTGCTGCTGCAGGCCGCGCTGGACGGCGACGCGAGCCTCTTCACCCGCCAGGACGCCGTCGAGGAGTGCTGGCGGATCGTGGCGCCCCTGATCGAGGATCCGCCCGCGGCGGTCGTCTACCCCCAGGGCTCCTGGGGACCCAAGGAGGCGACGCAGATCACCGCCGGGCATCTGGGCTGGCAGTCGCCGTGGATG
>CAZZWJ010000235.1:0-5000 GCA_964657875.1 uncultured Solirubrobacteraceae bacterium | reverse complement strand
TTGATCGCGTTGGAGCCCATCGCGGAGGCGTCCACCGCAGACCCAGCCACCGCGGACGCATCGATCGAGGAGGCGCCCACTGATGACGCATCCACCGAGGAGGCACCCGCCGAGGACGCGGAGCCCGACGCCGTCGACACCGTGACGAGCGACGCCTCGTCCGACGGTCCGTCGGCCTGAGATTCCCTGCCGGCGCGGGGACGTGGTGTGCCCGCGCCGGTCATGATCCCGTTCATCGGGCTGACCGGCGGCATCGGTGCCGGCAAGTCGACGGCGCTGGCCGCGCTGCAGCGACTCGGGGCGGCGACGCTGTCCACCGACGCCGTGGTCCACGACCTGTATGAGACCCCGGCGGTCCGGGAGCTCGTGGTCGCCCACTTCGGAGTGGGGGTGCTCTCACCCGACACCGTCCCACCCGTGATCGACCGCGCCGCGCTCGCCTCCCTCGCGTTCGCCGACGAGGCGGAGCGGACCTGGCTGGAGGAGCTGCTGTGGCCGCGGGTGGGCGAGGCGGTCGCCGACTGGCGGGCCCGACGATCGGCTCAGGACCCGCCCCCCCGGGCGCTCGTCGTCGAGACGCCGCTGCTGTTCGAGGCCGGCCTGGACCGTGGCTATGACGCGACGATCGCGGTGATCGCCGACGAGACGATCCGGGGCGCGCGCGCCGGGGCCCGGGGTCACGCCGCGCTCGCGCAGCGCACCGCCCGCCAGCTCACCCAGGAGCAGAAGTCCCAACGTGCGACTTATACGGTCGTCAACGATGGCACCGAGAGCGAGCTGGCCGCCAGGCTGTCAGCGGTTCTTGACAGACTGACGGGATGACGCGTTCCACTCGTCGCCGGCGGCGGCTGCTCGTCCCCATGTTCGCGCTCGCCGCCGTCGCGCTCCTCGTCGTGATCGCGGAGCCGCTGGCCCGGCGCGCGGTCAGCGAGTTCGGGCTGCCGCTGCGATATCCGGCGACCATCCGCGCCCAGGCCGCCCAGAAGCACCTGGACCCGGCGCTGGTCGCGGCGGTCATCTACGCGGAGACGAAGTTTGATCCCCGGACCTCCCCGACCGGCGCCGAGGGGCTGATGCAGGTGGAGCCGGCGACCGCGCTGTTCCTCGCCCATCGCTCGGGCGGCATGGGTTTCCGGGTCGCCGACCTGAATCATCCCGCGACGAACATCGCCTACGGCAGCTACTACCTGCGCTACCTGCTCGACGAGTACCACGGTTCCAAGGTGCTCGCGCTGGCCGCCTACAACGGCGGGGAGACGAACGTCAACGGCTGGGAGGCCGCCGCGCGCGCCCGCGGTCACACACTGAGGATCGCCGAGATCCCGTTCTCGGAGACCCGCGCCTACGTCGATCGGGTGCTGCGCGCCCAGCGCGACTATCGCCGCCGCTACGCCCGCCAGCTCGGGTACAGCTGAGCCATCGCTCCCGGGGTTTGCACCCTTCGCGGGGTCAGCGACGGACCCGGATCGCGCCGGTCTTGTCGCTAGCCTCCACAGGGGTCTCCTGATGCCGCAATTCGAGCTCGACACCCCCTTCTCGCCGGCCGCCGACCAACCGGCGGCGATCGCTTCGCTGGCGCAGGGGATCGAGGCGGGCGAGCGCTTTCAGACACTGCTCGGAGCGACCGGCACCGGCAAGACGATGACGATGGCGGCCACGATCGCCGAGGTGCAGCGCCCGACCCTGGTCATCGCTCATAACAAGACGCTCGCGGCGCAGCTGTGCAACGAGTTCCGGACGTTCTTTCCCAGCAACGCGGTCGAGTACTTCGTCTCCTACTACGACTACTACCAGCCCGAGGCCTACGTCCCCTCCAAGGACCTCTACATCGAGAAGGACTCGGCGATCAACCAGGAGGTCGACCGCCTGCGCCACGCCGCCACCGCCGGCCTGTTCGCCCGCCGCGACGTCATCATCGTCGCGAGCGTCTCCTGCATCTTCGGCCTCGGCTCCCCCGAGGTCTACGACGAGAACCTGCAGACGCTCAAGAAGGGCGAGATGGTCGACCGCGACCGTCTGCTCGCCAAGCTCGTCTCGATCCAGTACACGCGCAACGACACGGCGCTCGCCCGCGGCACCTTCCGCGTGCGCGGCGAGTCGCTGGAGATCTGGCCTGCCTACGCCGAGACCGCCTACCGGATCGTCCTGTTCGGGGACGAGGTCGAGCACCTGCAGCACTTCGACGCGGTGACCGGCGAGGTGATCGAGGACGACATGGAGCACGTCGCGATCTGGCCGGCGTCGCACTACAACGTGCGGGAGGGGATGATCGAGGACGCGGTCTCGAAGATCGCCGCCGAGCTCAACGCGCGCTGCGCCGAGCTCGACGCCGCGGGCAAGCTGCTCGAGTCCCACCGCCTGCGCCAGCGCACCCAGTACGACATGGAGATGCTGCGCGAGATCGGCTTCTGCAGCGGCATCGAGAACTACTCGCGGATCCTCGACGGCCGCGGGCCCGGTGACCGGCCCTACTGCCTGCTCGACTACTTCCCCGACGACTTCGTGTGCTTCATCGACGAGTCCCATCAGACGGTGCCCCAGATCGGGGGCATGTACGAGGGCGACCGTTCGCGCAAGCAGACGCTCGTCGACTACGGGTTTCGTCTGCCCAGCGCGATGGACAACCGCCCCCAGACGTTCGCCGAGTTCCTGTCGATCACCCCGCAGCTGATCTTCGTCTCGGCCACCCCGGGTCAGTACGAGCGCACGCACTCACCGCGGATCGTCGAGCAGATCGTCCGCCCGACGGGGATCATCGACCCCGACGTCGAGGTGCGGGAGACCAAGAATCAGATCGACAACCTGATGAACGAGATCAAGCTGCGCGTCGACCGCGACGAGCGCACACTGGTGACGACACTCACCAAGAAGATGTCCGAGGACCTCACCGATTACCTCCTGGAGATGGGGTTCAAGGTCCGGTACCTGCACTCCGAGATCGACACCCTGGAGCGGATCCAGATCATCCGCGAGCTGCGCCTCGGCGAGTACGACGTGCTCGTCGGCGTCAACCTGCTGCGCGAGGGCCTGGACCTGCCGGAGGTCTCGCTGGTGGCGATCCTCGACGCCGACAAGGAGGGGTTCCTCCGCGGGGAGACCTCGCTGGTGCAGACGATCGGCCGCGCGGCCCGCAACGTCGACGGCAAGGTGCTCATGTACGCCGACAAGGAGACCGCGGCGATGCGCTCGGCGCTGAGTGAGACCGACCGCCGCCGTGAGATCCAGACCGCCTACAACCTCAAGCACGGGATCACTCCGGAGACGATCGTCAAGGGGATCTCGGATATCGCCGAGTTCCTCATGTCCGACTCCAAGGTGCCCAAGTCACGCCGGCGCCGGCAGCACGCGGCGACGACGATGGCGCCCGATGAGATTCGCAAGGCGATCATCGAGCTCGAGGAGGAGATGCTCGTCGCCGCCGAGGAACTGCGCTTCGAATACGCCGCAAAACTGCGTGACGAGATCCGCGACCTCACCCGCCAGCGCGACAAAGTGGCCCCGGGAATCCCCGCAAAGTGAGTTTCACGGGACGTTCGTCCCGTGAACGCGTGCGTTTTCACCGATCGGGGGCGGGATCCGCCCGGATCGTCCGATAGCCTCCGCGAAGCTGTCACCCACCATCTCTGGAGGTCGTTTCCGTGGCTTTGGATCGGCAGAGCATCGAGAAGAAGGACTTTCCGGTCGGTCGCCGGGGCTACGATCCCGACGCCGTCGACGCGCATCTGGTCACGTTGGCCGACGAGGTCGCCGAACTGCGACGGGCGTCTCGCAAGCGCAGCGACACGCTCGCGTCCACCGCTTCCGACCAGGTCCGCGCGATCGTCGAGGCGGCGGAGACGAGTGCCGCCGACATCCAGCGCGAAGCCGAGTCCGACGCCCGTGACATTCGCCAGGAGGCGAACGCGGAGGCGCAGACCACCCGTGAGCAGGCCACCGAGGAGGCCCGTGAGTTCGTCGGCAAGGTCTCGCACTCGACCGACTCCATGATCGACCGCCTGGGGGCGATGCAGGCTGAGCTCGACGCCCTGATGGAGACGCTGCGCGGCGGCGCCGGGCGGTTGAGCGAGGACCTGACCTCGGTGCAGTCCGACCTGCTCGAGGTCCAGGGAGTGATCGTCCCCCGGCCGTCCTTCGAGCCCGAGGTGACCTATGCCCCGGATCCTGAGGTGTCCTACACCACGGAGCCCGAGGTGTACGCCGGGGAGCCCGAGGGGGTCTACGAGTCCGAGCCGGCGGCGATCTATGAGCCGGAGCCGGCCGCGGTCTATGAATCCGAGACCGAGGTCGTCTACGAGACCGAGCCCGGGATGGCCTATGAGCCGGAGGCCGAGCCCGCCATCACCTATGAGTCAGTGGCCGAGCCGGCGCCCGTCGACTCCGGCTGGGGGGAGCCCGCCCCGCCGGTCGAGGCGTCGCCCCCCGCGTGGGAGACGGCACCCATCGGCGAGGGTGACTTCGCCGCTGCCCCCGCGTACGGTTCCGCGGACGCCGACGGGGACGCCGAGGGCGCACGTCTGATCGCGCTCAACATGGCGCTCAACGGGACGCCGCGCGGCGACACCGCCCGCTACCTGGACGAGAACTTCGCCATCGGTGATTCCAGCGGCCTGCTCGACGAGGTCTACGCGAACGTCGAGGGCTGAAAACGCCCGCCTGACCGGCTCGCTGGTCCCGCCGGGACCGGCGAGCCCGCATGTTTTCAGTCGCGGTGTTGGTGCCGGTCACGGTCGCGGCGGCGCTCGTGCCGTCGGCTGCGATCGCGCTCCCGGTGATGCCCGGCACGGGCATCGAGCTTGCTCTCGACGGCATCGAGGTCGGCGGCGGGACCGAACAGCTCCCAGCCGCTGCGCGCGGCCGTGAGCGCCACCGGGATGACGACGAAGATCGGCCAGAAGAACCCGCTCGCCCCGGTGGCCGCCCAGATCACGCAGCACGTCACGAAGGCGCCGAACGAGCCGCCGGTCTCCTGCAGGGACCGGCGCACGAGCTGGGCCCGGCGA
>CAZZWJ010000234.1:0-5004 GCA_964657875.1 uncultured Solirubrobacteraceae bacterium | reverse complement strand
CGCCACGGCCAGGCCGACCTCTCCGGTGTGCGCCTGCACTACGTCGAGGCGGGGGAGGGGCCGCTCGTCGTCCTGCTGCACGGCTTCCCGGACTTCTGGTACGGGTGGCGCCATCAGATCCCGGCACTCGCCCGGGCCGGTTACCGGGTCGTCGCGCCCGACCTGCGCGGCTACAACCTCTCCTCGCGTCCCACCGGCCTCGCCGCGTATTCGCTGCCGACACTCGCCGGCGACATCCGGGAGCTGATCCTCGAGCGGGGCGAGCGCGAGGCGGCGCTCGCCGGCCATGACTGGGGCGCGATGGTCGCCTGGGGGACGGCGGCGTTTCACCCCGAGGTCGTGCGGCGCCTGGCGATCCTCAACGTGCCCCACCCGCACCGCATGGCCGAGGGTCTGCGCACCTGGCGTCAGCTGCGGCGGTCGTGGTACATCGTCTTCTTCCAGCTGCCCTTCCTGCCCGAGCGGGCTCTGCGTGCGGCGGGCTACCGGTCAATGCGGGAGGCGATCGAGGGTGGCGCGCCCCCCGGAACGGTCTCACCGGTCGAGCTCGAGGCCTACGTCGAGGCGTGGCGGCGCCCCGGGGCGATCACCGCGATGCTCGCCTACTACCGCGCCGCCGGCCGCGCCCTCGGTCGCCGTCTACCCCCGATCGCCGCGCCGACGCTCGTCATCTGGGGTGAGCGCGATCACTACCTCGGGGTCGAGCTCGCCGAGCCCGACCGGGCCGACGTCCCGGCGCTGGAGCGCGTGGAGCTGTTGCCGGGCAGCTCGCACTGGGTGATGCGCGATGAGCCCGAGCGGATCTCCGAGCTGCTCGCCGAGTTCTTCGCCGGCTGAGGCGACCGCGCCGCCCGATCTCAGCGGGGCACCGGATCAAACCCGTCAAGGCCCTCGTCGCGTGCGAAGTCCCGGTCGGCGGTGGCCAGGCGCGCGCCGTGGGAGATCGCCAGCGCCGCCAGCCACGCGTCCGGGACGCGGCTGCCACGGATGCCGACGTCCGCGGCCACCAATCGGCCGAACCGCTCCCAGGTTGCTTCGGTGGGCTCGATTCGCCGAGTGCCCGAGGATGCCCGCAGGGCGGCGACGAACCCGAATGCCTCGGGAGTGCGCGACGGCCGGGGGAACGTACACGCATCACGGGTTCGCCGCGAGTGCCGCGAGCCGCTCGCCGACCCGTCCGTGGCGCCGCCCCGTGTCGGGCGTGGCCACTGCGCGCGCGAGCACCTGCCGGGTGCCCACGATCACGGTCGCGAGACTCGAGCGGGTGACCGCGGTGTAGAGCATCTCGCGGCGCAGGAAGAAGGCGCCGGCGGCGGGATGGGCGACGATGATCGCGATCGGCAGCTCGATCCCCTGCCCGCGATGCACCGAGCAGGCGTAGGCGAGGCGCAGCGCGTCGGAGTCCTCCGGGGCGAGGCGGAAGACCGCGTCCTCGGCGCCCAGCAGCAGCGCCGCCTCGTCTGACTCGCCGTCGTCGTCCTCGCTGCCGGCCCGTCCGCGGCGGCGCTCGCCGCCGACCTCGTCGAGCAGCCGCAGCAGCGTCCCGTTCATCAGCCCGAGCTCGTGCAGGTTGCGCCCGGTCATCATCAGCTTGTCGCCGATCCGCAGCCGCCCGCCGCGGACCGGCTCCCCATCGGGGTTCAGCGCCGCCCGCAGCGCCTGGTTGAGCGCGTCGATCCCCAGGTCGCCGCGATAGACGGGAGCGAACACCTGGATGTCGCGGACCGGATCCACGCCGTAGTGGGCGGGCAGCCGCTCGGCGACGAGCGAGACGATCTCGGCGAGTCCGTCGCGGGGTGAGTCGCGCTCGATCAGGAACAGGTCGCGGCGCATGCCCTCCCCGGGCTGGAAGTCGGGTTCCCGGCCGCGGCGGATCGCGTGCGCGCCCTGGACGATCATCGAGCCGGCGGCCTGGCGGAAGATGTGGGTGAGGCGCGTCGTCGGCACCGTCGCGGAGGCGACGAGCTCGGCGAACGGCTTGCCGGCACCGACGGGGGCCAGCTGGTCGGCGTCACCGACGAGCACCACGTGCGTGTCCTCGCCGACGGCGCGCAGCAGCACCACGAGCAGCTCGAGGTTCGCCATCGAGGTCTCGTCGACGATCAGGAGCTCGCAGGCGAGTGGGTCCTGCTCGTCGCGGGTCGGTCCCTCGCCGGGGATCCAGCCCAGCGCGGAGTGCACGGTCCGGGCCTGCAGCCCGCCGGTCTCGCTCATCCGCACGGCGGCGCGCCCGGTCGGGGCGACGAGCATCACCCGTCCGCCCCGGCCCGCGGCCGCGGCGGCGATCAGCCGGATCGACGATGTCTTGCCGGTTCCCGGTCCCCCGGTGATCACCGACAGCCGGTGCGTGAACGCGGCCTCCAGCGCGGTCCGCTGCTCGCCGGTGAGCCCCTCGGTGTCGGGCGCCGGTGCGTCGGCCGGTGCGGTGAGCCGCCCACTCGGTGTCGCGGCGACGAGCCCGTTCACCCGGCCGGCGAGCTCGGCCTCGAGCTCGGCGGTTGCCGTGCGGTAGATCCAGTCGCCCTCGCGCACCGCCTGCCCGTCGGCGACCAGCCCCATGACGACCGTCTCGGAGACACCCGGGCCGCCGAGCAGCTTCGCGGCCTGCGTGATCACCGTGCTCAGCGGCGCGCAGCTGGATCCGTCGCGCTCGGATTGGGCGAGCACGTGCATCACCGCGGCCCGCTCGCGACGCTCCGGCGCCAGCGGCGTCGTCGCCGCGCGGGCGATCCGGTCGGCGATCGCGAAGCCGACTCCGAACAGGCTCGTGAGCTCGTAGGGATCGCTGAGGATCAGCTCGTGCGCCGCCGGGCCGTGATGGTCGTGGATGCGGCTCGCCAGATAGGCGAGCCCGTGGGGGGCGAGCAGCAGGTGCAGTCGGCGGGTGACCCGCAGCTCCCGCCACGACCGCGCCGCCTCGCCGGCCCGGTCGCCGCGCAGGCCCACCTGCGCGAACGCCGCCTCGGGGTCGGCGTCGACGACGTCGAACACCGCCTCCGCGCCGTGGGCTTCGATCAGCGCCCGGGCCCGGCGGGGCCCGACGTGGCGCACCCGGCGCAGGTACACGGCAAGTGTCGCGGGGTCCTCGGGCGCGAGCGGCTGGGCCTCGCTGACCCGGACCTGGCGCCCGTAGCGGCTGTCGGTGACCCACTCGCCGAGGATCCGCGCCCGTTCCCCCTCCTCGAGGTGCACGAGCGGGCCGACGAGCGAGACCGGCGTGCCGTCGGCCGCCGCCGCGTCGAGCACCGCCCAGCCGGTCTGCTCGTTGGCGAAGCGGACGTGGCGGACGGTGACGGGCTCGTCAAAGCTCATGGTCTCACTCTGACATCACCACACCAGAGTCGCCGGCGCCGCGGTTTTCACCCCCCCTTCTCGGCAGAACGGACCGCCGCGCCCAACGTCTCGGTTCCCAGCAGGTGCTCAAACGCCCGCACGAGCGGCCGCACCGCCCCCACCCCGATGTGGCCCTGGGTGCCGAGCGCCTGCACCCGGGCCTCCGCCCACAGGGTGCTCTGACCGTCGGACTCCTCGGTCACCCAGTTGGCGATCACCACTCGGCAGGTGCCGCGCTTTGACCACTCCTGGAACTCCTGAGGGGACCCCAGCACGGGATAGTCGCGCCGCAACGTCCAGATCCGCCCGACCAGGCCGCTCACGAGGGCTCGCTGGGGCCGTTCGGAGAGGACGAGGAACGGCGGCTCGCGGAACAGCTGCTCGAACGGCTGCTCACCGTGGGTCCCGGGGATCCGCCACTGGATGAGGCGCCCCAGGGCCGGCGACTGATCGAGACGCAGCCTGACCGCGGCGTGCCACAGCGTGTCGGGGTCGGCGTGGGTGCGCTGGCGGTGGGAGACGCGCAGCGACGGCTTGGGCATCCAAGCGTCGAGCTCCTCCTCGATTGAATCCCGTATCGGCATTACCCTCGCCATGTGATCGTGCGCAACCCCCAACCGCGGCCGCTCGCCCCGGATCATCTCACGATCGATGACATCCGGAGCGCGGCCCGCCGCCTGGACGGCGTCGCGCATCGTACCCCGACCGTCACCTCGCGGACGCTGGATGAGCGTCTCGGCGCCCGGGTATCGCTCAAGGTCGAGTCGCTGCAGCGGGCCGGCGCGTTCAAGTTCCGCGGCGCCTACAACGCGATCTCCACGCTCGACGCGGTCGCCCGGGAGCGCGGGGTGTGCACCGCCTCCTCGGGCAATCACGCCCAGGCGGTCGCGCTCGCCTCCCGGTTGTGCGGCACGCGGGCGACGATCCTCATGCCCGCCGATGCCCCGGCGCTCAAGCGGGCGGGCGCCGAGGGCTACGGGGCGCGGGTGATCTCGTTTGACCGCTACACGGAGGACCGCGACGCGCTGCTCGCGGCGCTGGCCGCCGACCGTGACCTCGAGGTCATCCACCCCTTCGACGACCCCCGCGTGATGGCGGGGCAGGGAACGGTCGCGCTCGAGCTGCTGGGCCAGTCGGCCCCCCTGGATCAGCTCGTGGTGCCCGTCGGCGGCGGAGGGTTGATCTCCGGCTGCGCGGTCGGGGCGACGGCGCTGTGCCCGGGGATCGAGGTGATCGGGGTCGAGCCCGAGGCCTCCGATGACGTCGCCCGCTCGCTGCAGGCCGGACGGCGGATGCGGGTGGCGGTCGCTCCGACGATCGCCGACGGCCAGCAGACCCCAAGCCCCGGAGCGCTCACCTGGCCGGTGATCCATGCGCTCGTGGACACTGTGCTCACGGTCTCCGACGCCGAGATCATCGACGCGATGCGCTTCTGCCTGGAGCGCCTGAAGCTCGTGGTCGAGCCCAGCGGCGCCACCGGACTCGCGGCGGTCCTGTCCGGGCGGCTGGATGTCGCCGGGCGGCGGGTCGGCATCGTGCTCTCCGGCGGCAACATCGGCGTCGATGCTCTGGCGGCGATGCTCGGCTGAGTGACCGCGCTCAGCGGGCCGGGACGGCCCTCAGAACGCGTCGATGGCGATGAGCGCGTGGGCGGTTGAGGCGGCGGACAAC
>CAZZWJ010000233.1:3361-5019 GCA_964657875.1 uncultured Solirubrobacteraceae bacterium | reverse complement strand
AGCGTGAGCGCGCTCACGCCGACGGTGACGAGCGCCGCGGCGAGCGGGTCGGGTCGCGGCACCGGCTGTCCGGAGACCCGGGGCAGGCGCTGCCAGCCGATCACGATCGCGGCGAGGCCGATCGGCACGTTGACGAGGAACACCCAGCGCCAGCTCAGCGCCACGAGCAGCCCACCGACGACGGGTCCGAGCGCCGCGGCGACGCCGCCGACCGCCGTCCACGCCCGCACGGCGCCGTGGCGGCGGTCGGGCTCGGTGGTGGCGAGCACGAGGCTGAGCGAGCTCGGCGTCAGCAGCGCGGCGCCGGCGGCCTGCAGGATCCGGAAGGCGATGAGCATCGGCAGGCTGGTGGCCAGGCCGCAGGCCGCCGACGCGATGGTGAAGACGACGACCCCGAGCAGGAACGCGTTCTCGCGATTGCGGCTCTCGGCGAGGCGACCGAAGAGGACGAGCAACGCGGCGTAGACGATCGCGTAGGCATTGAGCACCCAGGAGAGGTCCGCGAGGTTGGACGCGTGCAGGTCACGGCCGATCGGGGGCAGGGCGACGTTGACGATGAACAGGTCGAGGCTCGCGAGCACGACCCCGGCGCAGACGATGACGAGCACGGCGGCGGATGAGGCGTCGGCGCGGCGGGTGAGCAGACGGTGCATGGCGGGCTCCGGACGATCCGAGGGATGCTGACTGAGGGCGACTGCAGTCAGCACCCTACCACCCTGGCATGCGTGTGAATAAGTCAGCTATCCTCGGGGAGGTGAGCAACGCCACCCTTGACCTCGATTCCCGGCTCAAGGCCCGGCGCGGCCCGGCCCCCGAGTGCTCGATCGACCGGGCGCTGCAGGTGCTGGCCACACGTTCGGCGCTGCTGCTGATGCGCGAGGCGTTCTACGGCGTGACCCGCTTCGACGAGCTCGTCGCGCGGGTCGGCATCAGCGAACCGGTCGCGGCCGCAAGGCTGAAGGAGCTCGTCGCCGAGGGGCTGCTCTCGCGTGAGCCCTACCGCGAGCCCGGCCAGCGCACCCGCCACGCCTACCAGCTCACCGAGAAGGGCGCCGACATCCTGCCGGTGCTCGTCTCGCTGCTGCAATGGGGGGATCGCTGGAGCGCCGCCGACGGTGGCGCACCGGTCGCGCTCTCCCATCTCGGTTGCGGTGAGCCGGTCCACGCCGAGCTGCGCTGCGACGCGGGGCACCCGGTCGCGGCCGCGGAGCTGCACGTGGAGGCGACCGACGCCACCGTCAGGCGTTGGCGAACGTCTCCCAGCGATTGCTGATCACGCCGCTCACCCCGAACGCGATCAGCCTCTGCAGCCGCGCCGGGTCGTCGACGGTCCACACGTAGAGCTCCGCCGCGCGCTCGCGCGTCACCGAGACCAGGCGCTCGGTGACCACGCCCCAGTGGGCCATGATCGCGTTCGCGTCGCCGGCGTCGAGGACGGCGGCGACCTGCGCGGGCAGGACCCGGCGCAGGTAGGCGAGCATCGCGTAGGCGCCGGGGCGGGTGAGCGGCGAGGCGAGGTAGTTGCGACGCGCGAGCGGGACCGAGAGACCCCGCGCGAGCTCCGGGGCGCAGTCACGCAGGATCTGCAGGCTCGAGCGGTGCATGGTCGAGACGAGCGTGCGGTCGGTGATGCCGGCATCGGTGAGGAACTGCGGCAA
>CAZZWJ010000233.1:0-3351 GCA_964657875.1 uncultured Solirubrobacteraceae bacterium | reverse complement strand
CCGGCCGCGGCGATCGCCGCGGCCACCTCGGGCTCATAGCCGGTCGCCTTGACATCGACGTCGAAGCGCACCGCCGGGCCGACGTGCTCCCGCAGGGCGTCGAGTGCCTCGGCGAACCGGATCCTCGGCGCCGCCGTGAAGTCGCCGGGGTCGTGGGCGACGACGAGCTCGCCGTCGCGACGCAGGACATCGAGCTCGACCATGTCCCAGTCGGCGGCCGCCAGGCGGGCGGGCAGGGCTGCCAGCGGCGCCTCGGGGGCGACGATGGAGTGGCCCACGCGCAGCGGGGAGGGTGTCGGGGCGAGTGCCATCTCGATCAGCGTAGGCGGCGCGGAGCGTCTAGATTCCCGCGCCCGATGCTGTCGATCCTGATGCCGGTCTACAACGAGCGCGAGCGGGTGACGCGGGCGGTCGAGGAGGTTCTCGAGACCGTCCTGCCGACCGCCTTTGAGCTGATCGTCGTCGACGACGGCTCCACCGACGGGACGCGGGAGATCCTGAGGGCGCTGCCGGCCGATGAGCGGGTCCGGATCATCGAGCACGACCACAACCGGGGCAAGGGCGCGGCGGTCCGCACGGCGCTCACCCACGCCCGCGGGGAGTGGTCGGCGATCTTCGACGCCGACCTCGAATACGACGCCAAGGATCTCGGCAACCTGATGCCCCCGCTGCTCGACGGCTCGGCCAACGCGTGCTTCGGCGTACGGGCGTTTGACGGCTACACGAGCCACTCGTTCCTGTTCGTGATGGGCAACAAGGGCGTCACGCTCGTCTGCAACGTCCTCTTCAACGTCTACCTGCAGGACATCATGACCTGCCACAAGATGCTCCGCACCGACGTGATGCGAGCCCTGGACCTGAAGGCGGCGGGCTTCACCATCGAACCCGAGATCGTCGCCCAGCTGATCCGGCACGGCGAGCGCATCTATGAGGTCCCGGTGCATTACCGCGCCCGCTCAAACCGGGAGGGCAAGAAGCTCACCGCGCGGGATGGGTTCCGCGTCCTCGCGATGCTGATCCGCTGCCGGCTGGGCCTGCGCTGAGCGCGTGACGGCGAGGCGATGCGCGACTACTACGAGGAGCTCTGGGAGCGCCTCCCCGCCGAGCTCGATCCGCCTGACCGGGAGCTGCGCACCGGGTTCCTGCTCGGCCACATCGACCGCGGCGACCGGGTGCTCGACCTCGGCTGCGGCGACGGCTGGATGACCGCCGAGCTGGCCCGGGCCGGCGCGGCACCCACCGGCATCGAGGTCGCCCAGGCGGCGATCGATCGGGCTCGCGGGCGTTACCCGGAGCTGGATCTGCGCCTGGCCCCGATCGACGGCCCGCTGCCGATCGAGGACAACGCGTGTGACGTCGTCTGGGCCAGTGAGGTCATCGAGCACGTGGCCGACACGGCGCGGTGGCTCTCGGAGATCCGTCGCGTCCTGCGCCCCGATGGTCGTCTGCTGCTCACCACGCCCAACCACTCGCGGCTGCGGCTGCTCGTCGCCGGGATCGAGCTCTACTCAGAGCCGCTCGGCGATCACCTGCACCTCTACAGCACGAGCTCCCTGCGCGGGGTCCTGCGCGATTTCGACTTCGACGCGATCCAGATCCGTCGGGGCGGGGGGCCGCCGGGGGGCCGGCGGGTGCTGATGGCCAGCGCGAAGCGCTGAGGCAGCTCAGCCGCCAGGCGGAATGTGGCTGAAGACCACGTGAATCAACTGGTTGTTCGTCCCCGTGAGCACGTTGGCGGCGAGATCGAGCACCTGCACCTGATGCAGGGCGGGGATCGCCGCCTTCCAGTCGTGCCGGGAGACGAGCAGCTGCGCGAGCGGCTCCCACACATTCGGATTGCGAGGCTCAAGCCTGGTGAGCCGGGCGAGCTCGGCCTCGGCCTGGGCCGGGTGGTGCTGATCCAGGGCGAACGTGGAGAGGAGCTCGGCGGGTCCGAGCGCGAATGGGTCGGCGGCCCGCGCCGCACGTGCGGTGGCGATGCTCGGATGGGTCTCGGCGGCGTTGACCAGCTGGGCACTGTGCAGGGGGCGCCACACGAGCCAGCAGCCGGCGAGTGTGGCCACGACGAGCAGCGTCGTGATCGCGAGGGCTGCGGGGCGATCGAGCGCTGATGCCCGCGGCCGAGTGACGGCGGTCTCCTCGCCAGGGGCGCCCGCCTCGGCGGTGGCGAGCGTCGGTCCACGCCCGGCGAGCCACCCGGCCGCCAGCAGCGCCGGGACGGTGAGCCCGGTGAAGAACCACGTCCAGTCCAGGGTGCTCTGCACGCCGAAGGCGACGACGACCGCCCCCAGCGTGATCAGCCCCGCTCGCTCGGCGCCCTCCGGGGCCGGCAGCGATTGAGACCGCCGGTGCACCGAGAGGGTGCGACCCGTCGCCAGTAGCCAGCATCCGAGCAGCGTGGCGGTCACCGCGAGACCGAGGATGCCGAGATCCGCGTAGGTCTCGAACACGTAGCTGTGGGCCTGGAGGACCGGCGTCACGCTGGTCGGATCGAGCAGCCGGGCGACCGAGAAGCCGAGTTCGCCCGATCCCTTGAAGCGGTTGGCGTCGCCGACGAAGAGGGCCTCGTGCCAGTACACCGGGCGACTGGAGCCGAACTGAAAGACGCGGGAGGCGCTGCCGGCTGAGACGACCGCCTGGGGGTTGGTGAGCTCATGCCAGCGATAGGAGATCTCTCCCGTGAGCCCCCGGTGGCTGACCGCCACGGCGAGCACCGCGACGACCACCGCGGCCCCGACAAGGCCAAGCAGCCCGGTGCCGATCCGAACGCGCGTCTGTGACGAGATCCGGGAGCGGTCCATCGCCCTCGTGAGCGCGGCGCCGGCGACGGCGGTGAGCGCGAGCACGACGATCACCACGATCCCGAGGACGTGGCCGACGTGGTCCTGATGGGCGGTCACGGTGCCACTGCTGAGTGAGTGCTGCGTGAGCGCCCAGATGCTGATGACCGCTCCGCCGAGGGCGCCGACGGCGGTGACCGCGACGGCGCGCAGCCGCACAGGGACGAAGACGAGCCACAGTCCGCCGGCCATGACCGCCGCCAGGTCGGCCGAGCGCGAGTAGGAGAGCACGAGCACCGAGATCAGCAGCGCGAGCGCGGGGGCGGCGAGTGCCGCCAAGCGCCGGCCGCCGTCACGCCGGGCGCCCAGCCACAGACATCCGGGGACCCCCATCGCGGCAACCAGGGCGATCGCGTTCCAGTAGCCGAAGGGCGCCTGAAGGCGCCCGAACTGGTCGTTGGCGGCCAGCGACGCCGGGAACACCTCAACCAGCAGCGACCATGCGGACAGGGCGCTCGCCCACAGGATCAGGGCGCCGAGCACGATCGTCCACCTCGACATCAACGGCCGC
>CAZZWJ010000232.1:0-5033 GCA_964657875.1 uncultured Solirubrobacteraceae bacterium | reverse complement strand
CGGCGGCACGGTTTGACTGGAACGTCGGCGGCTCGCCGCACATCACGGTCGCCCGGCGCCAGGGCGAGCGCCTGCAGATCGACGTGCGCTGCGCGGCCCACGTGCCGTGGCTGCGGCGGCTGCGCATTCACCTCCCCACCGGACTGCGGAGCGCCGACCCGTCCGGGATCCGCGCCTCGGCCGCGGTGCGGGTGCGCCGGAGCGGCCGGATCCTCACCGTCTCGTTGCGCCGACCCGCCGGGCGGCTGGCGCTCTCGATCCCGGTGTACGGCTCCGGCACGCGGGCGGGCTCGCGACTGAGCATCGGCGTCCGCAGCGGGAACGACGGGACGAGTACGCTCGAGTCGATGATCCTCCCCGGGCGCCCATGACCCTGCTCGAGGGCAGCGCCTCGGGCGACATCGAGGCGTCAGCGGCACGCTGCTGGGCGGTCGTCGAGGACCTCTCCCGGGCGCCGGAGTGGCAGCAGGGAATCCAGGCGGTGACGGTCGCCGAGCGCGACGACGCGGGACGCCCGCTCATCTGCGACGTCGTCATCGACGCGAAGTTCCGCCAGGTCAGCTGCCGGGTCCGGTGTGAGTACGCGGCCCCCCGGCGAATGGCGTTCACCCGGATCTCCGGGGAGATCAGAACGCTTCAGGGCGCCTGGGAGCTGGCGGAGGCCGGTCCCGACCGCACCCGGGTGACCTACACGCTGGCCGTCGACCCGGGCAAGGTCGGGCTGCTCGCCCGGCCGCTGGAGAAGGCGCTGCGCCCGATCGTCGTGGGCGGCCGGCCCGCCGAACTGGCTCGCGAGGTCGCCCGCCGCGGCTGAGCCGGCGCCGGGGGGTCGGGCGGCTCGGCGTAGCGCTGGGCGACCTCGGTGAGCTCGGCGATCATCGCCCGGGCGGCCGGCGGCGGGGTGAGGCCCGCGGGCGTGGCGACGGTCACGAGCCGGATCGGGCTTGCCGGCGCCAGTCGGCGGACGACGACGCCGGCGTTGCCGGAGCCGAGCGCGAGACGCGGCACGAGGGCGACGCCCACCCCGGCGGCGACCAGCCCCAGGACGGTCGTGTAGTCGTCGGACTCAAAGGCGACCGACGGTATGAACCCCGCCTCCTCACAGCAGTGGACGACATGGCGCGCGCAGGGACTCGACGCCGACGTCTGCACCCACGGCTCGTGGCGGAGGTCGGTGAGTGAGAGCGAGCGGCGGGCACTGAGCCGATGCTCGACGGGCAGGATCAGGTCCAGCGGATCCTCGAGCAGCACCGTGGTGCGCAGCCCCGCCGGGCCGCGGCGTCGCGCCGAGCGGTTGACGAACTCGTAGAGCAGGGCCATGTCGAGCTCGCCGGCGCGCAGCCGCGGCGCGATCTGAGCGGGCTCACCCTCGGTGAGGGTGAGAGCGACATCGGGGTGGACGCGGCGCAGGCGCGCGACGGCGAGCGGCATCAGCGCCGCGCCACCGGAGGGGAAGCTGCCCACCCGCAGGCGCATGCGGTGCGCACCGACGAGCTGGGAGAGGCCGACCTCGGCCGCCGCGATCTCGCGCAGGATCCGATCGGCGTGGGCGACCAGCAGCGTCCCGGCCTCGGTCGGCGTCACGCCGCGGCGGCCGCGCTGCAGCAGCGGCACGCCGGTCTCGGCCTCCAGGCGGGCGATCGACTGCGACACCGCCGACTGGGTGTAGGAGAGCGCATCGGCGGCACCCGACAGGGATCCCCGCTCGACGACCGCGACGAGGACCTCGAGGCGCTTGACGTTGAGCATTAGCGCAGCTTATACCTCACATCGCGAAATGACTGGCCGTGACCGCCCGCGCATGTGACTGTTGTCGCATGGCTACACACGTCATCGTCTCCTACGACGATTCCCCACTTGACCGGGACGCCCTCGCGCTCGGCGCATTCCTCAGCGACGCCGACGCAACGCTGACCATGGCCTACGTCCGCCACGCGGCCGAGTCCCGGGCCGACCGTGAGCAGCTCGCCGCGGCGGCCGCCGAGCAGCTGCTCGCCCACGGCGCCGCGCGCCTCGGCGCCTCGGCGTCTGAGAAGCGCGTCGTCGTCAGCCCCTCGACGCCGGCCGGGCTCAGTGCCCTCGCCGCCGAGATGACCGCCGACGTGATCGTGTTCGGTTCTGAGTACCGCACCCCGCAGGGCCACATCGGGCTCAGTCGCTCGGCGCAGACGCTGCTGGAGAACGGTCCCGCGGCCCTCGCGCTCGCCCCCGCGGGATACGACACCGCCGACGGCTCCCCGAGCCATGACCGCAGCGTGCGCCGCATCGGGATCCTTCCCGGCAGCGCCGACGAGGCGTCGATCGAGACCGCTCACGCGCTCGCCGAGCGCCACGGCGCGGTCGTCACCGAGGACTGCCGGGAAATCGACCTGCTCGTCGTGGGCTCCCGCCCGCAGGCACGTGAGGGACGTGTGATGGTGAGCTCGAGCGCCGTGCGGGCGATCGAGGAGGCTCGGGCACCGGTGATCGTCACCGCCCGCGGCGTCGCGCTCACCTTCCGCACCCTCGCCGCCGCCTGAGTCGTCCCCCGCGGCATGACCGGCGCGGGGTCCGCGCCGGTCTATCGTCGCCGCGATGCGGACGCTGATCATCTCCGATCTGCACCTCGGGCAGCGTCCGGGGCAGGACCTGCTGCGCCGGACGCTCGTGCGCGAGCGGCTGATCAGCGCCCTTGACGGAGTCGATCGCCTCGTCCTGCTCGGCGACATCGTCGAGCTCGGCTCCCGCCTGCACGCCCGGCGTCCGATGGAGGTCGCCCGTCCGGTGCTCGCTGAGATCGCCGGCGCGATCGGTCCCGAGGCTGAGATCGTGCTCGTGCCCGGCAACCACGACGGGGTGATGGTCCGCGACTGGGTGCGCGCTCGCGGTAGCGCGCTCGGCCTCGACGATCCGGTGCCGGTCGACGCCACGCCGCTGCTGGGCGCGGTCACCGCGATGCTCGCCCCCGCTCGGGTGCGTGTCACCTACCCGGGGTTCTGGGTCCGCGAGGACGTCTGGGCGACCCACGGGCACTACCTCGACCGCCACCTCGTCCCCGAATCGACGTTCGGCCTGCGACGGCGCGGACTCGCCACTCCCGTGGCGGGCGCCGTCCCCGGCGACTACGAGCGGGCTCGCCGCCGCGCGCGACGGGCCCAGAACGCCCGCCAGTCCCGGGGGAGCGTCTCCTCGCTGCGCGAACGGCCCCTGGCGACCACGCTGGAACATCTCGCCGAGCTCACCCGCCACACCGGCGACCTGCTGCGCGGAGCCCACCTCACCCGGCTCACCGCCGGGGCGCTGGACATCCAGGCCCGCCGGGCCGCCGTCCCGGCGCTCGCCCACGCCGCCGGTCGGCTCGGGGTGCAGGCGCCGTGGGTCGTCTTCGGCCACATCCACCGGCCGGGGCCCGACCCCGGTCAGCAGTGGCAGCCGTGGCCGGGCGCCCCGCGACTGCTCAACACGGGCAGCTGGGTCTATGAGCCGCTGCTGCTCGACCACGCCTCCCCGCCCCATCCCTACTGGCCGGGCACGGCGGTCCTCGTCACCGACGAGGGCGAGCCGCAGCTGCTCGGCCTGCTCGACGGGCTGTCGGGTGCCGAGCTGACCCGGCGCGAACCCGCGGCGGGCCGGTAGGCTCTGTGCTCGTGCCGCGACTCTGGTTCTGGACTCAGTTCTTCATCGTCGTGTTCGTGCTCGCCGGCATCGTGATCGCGATCACCCGACTCGCCTGACGCGCGTCGGCGCGCAGCTTCAGTGGGCGAGCGGAGCCGCGACGGCGAGCGGCGAGGTCGCCGCGCCCGCATCGAGCAGGCCCCATCCGTAGGTCGAGTTGGGCTGCTGACCACCGGCGGGCAGCGGCGTCGCGGTGTGCTCCAGACGCGTGAGCACCTGGTCGGGAGTGGGATCGGGTCCGATCACCGAGCTGGCGATCACGAGCGCCGCCGCCGCGGCGACCTCGGGGGCGGACATCGACGTCCCGACGTAGTAGCGCGGATAGCCGAACTGCGACCAGTGCGGCGGGTCGCTGAGCGTCATCTGATAGATCGACGGCAGGCTGCGGGCCGGATGACATGCCGGGGCGTCCGGCAGCAGGGCGTCGCTGCCGCCGCCCGGAGCGACGAGGTCGAGGCCCGCCCCGACGTTTGAGTAGTTGGCCAGGCAGCCGTCCTTGGTCGACGCCCCGACCGAGACGACACCGGGCAGGCGGGCCGGATAGGCGAGCTCCTGGGTCTCGTCGTTGCCGGCCGCCGCGACCACCATCACGCCGTGACGACGGGCGTCCTTGACCGCCGAGGCGATCTCGGGAATCGCCTGCGCGCTGCGGACCTGAGTGGGCAGGAACTCGAGGCTCAGGTTGATGATCTGGGCGTGATGGGCGACCGCGTAGCGGATCCCCTGCGCGATCGTCGACTCGTCGCCCTCACCGCCGGCGCCGAGCACGCGGATCGGCATGATCGTCGCCCCGTAGGCGAGACCGGTGAGACCGACGTCGTTGTTCGTGGATTCCGCGATCACGCTCGCCACGAACGTTCCGTGGCCATCACGGTCCAGCGGATAGCGATTGTGGGCGATGAGGTCGACGGGGTCGGTGAAGCTCGTCTGATGCAGGTCGGGGGATTCCCGGAAGCGGTGCCAGTTGCGGTAGGCGACGCCGGTGTCGAGGACCGCGACCCGCACCCCGCGCCCCCCCGCGTGATGGTCGTTGAGCAGGTTGGACCAGGCCAGCGGGGCATCGACGCCGGTGCCGGGGAGCAGGTTCCACTGCAGACGCTCCCACCCCTGGGCGTGCTGGGAGCGACCCCGGTCGTCGGGGTAGAAGTCGCCCGCGGCGTGCGCGATGTAGTTCGGATAGGCGTAGGCGACGTCGGCGCGGGCCCGCAGTCGCCGGACGGCGGCGGCACCTCGGTCGCTGAGGCGTCGGCCAGGTTCTTGGGTAGGTTGCCGGCCAGGCTGGAAGAGGCGCCGACGGGGGACTGGGCCGGTGCTGCTGCTCCTGCGGTCTGAGCGGCGCTATCGTAGACCGACTTGTCGAGTTCGTAGTGCACAATGGT
>CAZZWJ010000231.1:0-5067 GCA_964657875.1 uncultured Solirubrobacteraceae bacterium | reverse complement strand
AGGCCGGTCCGTTTCTCATCACCGCCGCGGTGACCCGCGACTCCGTCGAGGAGCTCGGGCTCGCCCCGGGCGTCGCGGCGACCGCGACCGTGAAGGCGACCTCGGTGATGGTCGCCCGCGGCACCGACTGAGAAACGCCCGCCGCGCGGGGCCGTCGGCCCGGCTCATCACCGGCGGTCCGCTCAGGCGTCCCACAGCGTGTCGAGCCGGACCGGCTTGCGGAAGATCAGCCCGCGCACCGGTGACGGGCGCGCCGGGTCCAGGCGCAGGCCGGGCAGCGTGATCGCCTCCCCCAGCGCGGCCCGGGCCTCCAGCCGCGCGAGGTGGACCCCGACGCACACATGCGGTCCCTGGGCGAAGGCGAGGTGGCGCCGCGCGTTGGTCCGCGTCGGGTCGTAGTGATCGGGGTCGGGGAAGACCGCCGGATCGCGGTTGGCGCCCGCGAGCGAGATGCGCACGAGCTCGCCCCGGGCGATCCGCGCCTCCCCGAGGCGGACGTCGCGGGTCGCGTAGCGGTCGATCACCGCCGCCGCGGGCTCCCGGCGCAGCGATTCATCGATCACGCCGTCGAGGGCGCCCGGATCGTCACGCACCCGTTCGCGCTCGCCCGGGTGGGTGAGGATCTCCCGCAGCGCATTGGCGATCATCCCCTCGGTCGTCTCGATCCCGCCGAACAGGAGCACCGCCGCGTTGGCGGCGATCTCGTCGTGGCCGAGCGCCGCCAGGGCTCCGCCCTCCCGCTCCGCGGCGGCGGCCGCGAGCAGCGAGTCGCCGCGGCGTCCGTCGATCACCGGCTCCAGCCGTGCGCGCAGCCGAGTGGCCGCCGTCGACCCCGCGGCGGTCGGCGGGTGCCCGGCACTGATCGCGGTCACCGAGGTGACGATCTCGTCGTAGTCGGCGAGCACGGCGTCGACCTCATCGCCGGCCATGCCCAGGGCGGTCGCGACGATGAACGCCGCCACCGGTCCGGCGAAGTCGCGGCGCAGCTCGCCGCCGCCGGCGGGACGCAGCCCGGCGATGAGCGCCCGCGCCCGCGCCCTCGCCGCATCGGTGAACCGATCCTGGACCGCCGCCGCCCGAAACGGCGCGACGAACGGCGCGCGATGGCGGGCGTGGGCCTCGCCGTCGAGCGACAGCATGCTCTCACCGATCACCTGGGCGGTCGAGAACCGGGGATCGTCGACGGTGAACGCGTCGGCGTCGCGCATCGCGATGGTGGCGAGCGCGTGGGAGGTGACGAGCCAGCCCTCGAGCGCCGGCAGCCACGCGACCGGTGCGTGGCGGCGCAGCTCGTGGTGGACCGGGTGGGGGTCGCGGTCGAGCTGCTCGAGCGTCACCTCGGCGCCGGCCGAGCGCGCGTCCTTCACACCGCGTCGTCGAGGATCTCGGCGTGGGCGTCCTCCGGCGGATAACCGTGGATGTAGAGCCGCAGGTCGTCGTCGCCGTGATTGGCCACCTGCAGCGCCGTCCCCGCGGCGATCCGGATCAGGCTGCCCGTCGCGACGTCGTGGCGCTCCGGGGGCTCCCCGACGTACATCGACAGCGTTCCGGCGAGCACCAGGAACGTCTCCTCCTGCAGCGGGTGACGGTGGCGGCGCCCGCGGGCCCCGGGGTCATAGCGCCACTGGTTCGCGCGTACGTCGGCGAAACCCGCAGCGTCGCTGAGCTCCGTCACGTGCCGCGCGGGCTCGCCGGGGGCGTGGGGACGGGTGATCGATGCGAGCTGCGCCGGGTCGACGATCGAGAAGTTCATTGCGCCAGCGTATCGACGGACGTAATGTTCGACAGCCATCGTACAAGTGCTAGGATCTGCGTCCTTATGACTGAGATGTTGTATTTGGTCAGATCGGAGATTGATACCCGTGGACTTTGAACTTCAGGACGACTCCAACGCGCGGCGCTGCGATGTCTGCGCCGAGCGGCCCGGCGTGGTGCAGGTGATGTTCGCCGCCGGCGGCGCCCGTCGCGCCGGCTTGGTGTGCGAGCGCTGCGCCCGGGAGGCGATGGCCGCGCAGTCGGGTCCGGGCGCCGACGCTCCGTTCGGTGACGGCGGCCCGCGGCGTGGTCCGGGGACCGGCGCCGCCGCGACCCGCGCACGCACCCAGCCGACCTCCCAGACCCCGACGCTCGACCAGTTCGGCTCCGACCTCACCGAGGCGGCACGAGACGGCCGCATCGATCCGGTGATCGGCCGTGACGAGGAGATCGAGCAGGTCGTCGAGGTGCTCGCCCGTCGTCGCAAGAACAACCCCGCGCTGATCGGCGAGGCCGGCGTCGGCAAGACGGCGATCGCGGAGGGCCTGGCGCTGCGCGTCAGCACCGGCGAGGTGCCCGAGCCGCTGCGTGGCGTGCGCGTCATCGCCCTCGACCTCGCGTCGATGATCGCGGGCTCGCAGTTCCGGGGCGCGTTCGAGCAGCGGCTGAAGGCCCTGCTGGACGAGGTGGCCGCCTCTCAGGGCAAGGTGATCCTGTTCGTCGACGAGCTGCACACGGTGCTCGGCGCCGGCGCGGCCGAGGGCGCGATGGACGCCGCGAACATGCTCAAGCCGATGCTCGCCCGCGGGAGCCTGAGCATGATCGGGGCGACGACGCTGGCGGAGTACCGCGCGATCGAGCGTGACGCGGCACTCGCCCGTCGCTTCTCACCGGTGATGGTCTCCGAGCCGTCGGTGCCCGACACCGTGGCGATCCTGCACGGTCTGCGCTCCCAGTATGAGGAGCACCATGGGGTGCAGATCAGCGACGACGCGCTCACGGCCGCGGCCCGGCTGTCGGACCGCTACCTGAGTGAATACCGCCTGCCCGACAAGGCGATCGATCTCGTCGATCAGGCCGCGGCGCGGTTGCGACTGCGTCGCCGCGATGGCGAGACGGTGGCCCTGCGCAGGGAGATCGAGCATCTGACGGCCGAGAAGCAGGCGGCGGTCGACGCGGAGGCATACGAGGAGGCCGGTGAGATCAAGGCCCGGATCGTGCGGCTGCGGAACCAGCTCGACGAGCGTCCGGCTGACGTGGCCGCCGCCGAGGACGGACCGCGGATCGTCGGGGAGGCGGAGATCGCCGACATCCTCGCCGCCCGCACCGGGATCCCCGTCGGGGAGCTCGTGGCGGCCGATCTGGCCCGTCTGAGCTCGCTGGAGTCCGACCTGCACGAGCGGGTCGTCGGCCAGCAGGCGGCCGTGAGCGCCGTCGCCGAGACCGTCCGTCATGCGCGGGCCGGCCTCGCTGATCCCGACCGGCCACTGGGGAGCTTCCTGTTCCTCGGCCCGACCGGCGTCGGCAAGACCGAGCTGGTCAAGGCCCTGTCCCAGCGGCTGTTCGCGAGTGAGAGGTCGCTCGTGCGCATCGACATGTCCGAGTACCGCGCTCCGCACACGGTCGCGCGGCTGATCGGCTCGCCCCCCGGTTACGTGGGCTACGGCGAGGGCGGTCAGCTCACCGAGGCCGTGCGACGACGCCCGTACTCGGTCGTCCTGCTCGACGAGATCGAGAAGGCGCATCCCGAGGTCTGGAACGTGCTGCTGCAGGTGCTCGACGACGGTCGGCTCACCGACGGCGAGGGGCGGACGATCGACTTCACCAACACGGTGATCGTGATGACCTCGAACCTCGGCGCCGGCGAGGCGAAGCGGCCGATCGGGTTCACGACCGGGGCGCAGGCCGGCGGCGGTGCCGATCCGGCGGGCGAGCGGATGCGTGACGCCGCCAAGCAGGCGTTCCTGCCCGAGTTCCTCAACCGCATCGATGAGATCGTCGTCTTCGAGGCGCTCACCGAGGTCGAGGTCCAGGAGATCGGTGGGCTCATCGTCAGCCGCATCGCCGACCGTCTGCGCACCGACCGCGGAGTCGAGTTGCAGGTCGCCGACGAGCTCATCGCCCGCCTCGCCGGCGACGGCTTCGACGCCGAGTTCGGGGCCCGGCCGCTGCAGCGTCACATCCGCCGCACCCTGGAGCGTGAGCTCACCCGGGCGATCCTCGACGGTCGTCTGTCCGACGGTGACCATGTCCTCGCGGGCACGGACGATGACGGGGACGGCGGGACCGGCATCACCCTCACCATCACCCAGCCCGAGCTCGTCGCCTGAGCCCGGGTAGCGCGAGCGTGGCCGTCGCCCCCAGTGGGCGGCGGCCAACCCGCGGGCGCGGACCCGGGCATCGAAACGTCAGCCGGCGTCGCCGGCCGGGCTCTCGGCCCAGTCGATCGCGTCGAACTGCCGACGCAGCTTCGCGCCCCGGCGGCGGTTGAGGGACTCGGCCCACGCGACCCGCCCGTTGAGATGCGCGCGCAGGTCCATTGCGGCAGGGGGTGGGGGATGGACGGCAGCCGGGCCGTCGAGGGCGATGCGATGCAGGGTCGCGCGCAGGCGGTCGTATTCGTCGCGGGCGAGGTTCAGGTGGGTGTTGACGACGATGCCGGTGACGACCTGGCGACGGGCTGCGGTGCGCAGGTTGGACTTTGCCGGGTTGATGGCAAAGCCCTCGTCGCGCGCGATTCGGGCGGCGAAGCCGGCGATCGACCGGCTGCGGGCGCCGGTCAGCCCCGGACCGGACAGGGTGAGGTCGTCCGCGTAGCGCGAGTAGGTCAGCCCGGAGGCGGCGGCCAGGCCGGCGAGCCGCCGGTCCAGACCGAACGCGGCCAGGTTGGCGAGCGCCGGTGAGGTCGGCGCGCCCTGGGGCAGGTGGGGCGCCGCCAGCCGGCGTCGCAGCCAGGAGCTGCGCCACACGAGCTCTGGATCGTGAACCGCAGGCGATGCCTCCCACACCATCCGCGCGGTGACGTTCGTACACAGACCCGTGAGCGCATGGGCGACCGGTTCGGGGTACCCGATCGCGCGGAAGATCCCGTACACCCGCCCGGCGGTGATCGAGGCGAAGAAGTCACGTAGGTCCAGCCGCAGCACGCCGGCCTGTTCGGTGTGCAAGGCGGCGTGGGTGAGCACCGAGCGCCCGCGGGTGAACCCGTGCGCGGCGTCGTGGGCCGGCACGTGATCGAGGATCTCGTGCAGCACCCAGCGCTGGATCTCCTTCAGGCGCAGCTTGGGCGCCTCGATCAGCCGCGGCACGCCA
>CAZZWJ010000230.1:0-5078 GCA_964657875.1 uncultured Solirubrobacteraceae bacterium | reverse complement strand
ACTCCAGACGCTCGACGGCGTCCCCCAGAAGATCTTCAGCCGACATGTACTGCTCCTCTCTCACTCGCGACGGGCCCCTCAGGCTCCGCCACCCTTGAATCAAGTTTACCGCGCCCTCATCTACTTGGTGTAGCCGGGGGACACTGTACCCATCCGCACAGACGGAGGGACGCGGGCATGTTAGCGGTCACAATTTTCCGCTGTCAACCCGCCGGCCCGCGATCGGTCACGCCGGCCCCGAGCTGACCCGGACGACGAGTTCGGGATCCACCAGCAGGCTCTCGGAGGTGTCGGCATCGCTCGTGTCGCCCTCGATCTCGCGCAGCAGCACCGCGAGGCTGCGACGGCCCACCTCACCGAAATCCTGACGGACGGTCGTCAGCGGCGGCGTGAAGTACGCCGCCTCCGGGATGTCGTCGAAACCGACGACCGAGATCTCCTCGGGGATCCGGCGCGGCCGCTCGTGCATCGCGCGCAGGACACCGAGCGCCATCTGGTCGTTGGCGACGAACACCGCGCTCACCTGCGGATCCCGGGCCAGGCGCTGGCCGGCGCGATAGCCCGACAGCGGGCCCCAGTCGCCGAGCAGCGGCTCGGGGACCTCGGCGCCGGCACTGAGCAGCGTCGCCTCCCAGCCGCTGAGGCGCAACTGGGACTCGAGCGACGTCGGCGGACCGGTGACGTGGTGGACGGTCCGATGGCCCAGATCGAGCAGGTGGCGGGTGGCGAGCGTCGCCCCGGCACGCTGGTCGACGGAGACCACCGGGATCCCGTGCTCGGGCCCCGCCTCGACGGCGACGAGCGGGAGCCGGGGGGGCACGTCCATCAGCGCCGCCGCGGCCTCCGCCTCGGACACGATCACGAGCACCCCCTCCACACCATGGACGGCCAGCCGCTGCACCGCCTCGGCGAGCGTCACCCGGTCCAGGGCGCGCATCGAGGCGACGATGATGAAGTAGCCCGCACGGTGGGCGGCGCGCTCGATCCCGAACAGCGTCGAGGCCGGCCCGTAGAGCGTCGTGTCCGAGCTGACCACGCCGAGCGTGCGCGTGCGACCGGTGGCGAGCGCCCGGGCGACCGAGTTGGGGCGATAGCCGAGCTCGTCCATCGCCGCCAGGACGCGCGAGCGGGTCCCCGGGCTCACGTGCCGGGAGCCGTTGATCACCCGCGAGACGGTCTGGTGTGAGACGCCGGCCAGGCGCCCGACGTCGGCCATCACCGGGGATCTCGGCCGCCCCGAGGTCCCTACATCATCCGCCACCGGTTCTCCTCTCCACCCCCCCGCAGGTGCGGGACGGCGGCCGGATGTTAGCGCTCACAGCCCCTCCGTGCGCGGCGGGGCGAGTCAGGGCGACGCGGGGGCGGATCAGGCGTCGAGCAGGTGAGCCCCCGGGCCGGGGGCGACGCGCATCGCGCCGGGCGGCGGGACGGTCGACGGGGGCATGAGCCCGAGCACGTGGCCGCCGAACCCGCCGCCGACCAGCCGCGCCCCGGCGGCCCCGGCGCCGATCAGCGTCCGCCGCGCCGCCTCGACGGCGTCGGTGGAGATCTCAAAGCAGTCACGCAGGCTCGCGTGGGACTCGTCGAGCAGCTCGCCGACGCGCGGCAGATCCCCGTCGGCGAGCGCCGTGATCGCCAGCCGCACCCGCGCATCGTCGCTGATCACGTGCTCGGCGCGTCCCCGCAACGGCCACGGCAGCTCCGCCGCCATCTCGAGCGTCGCGTCGCGCAGCGCCCGGACCCCGAGCGCCTGCGCGGCGCGGGTGCACTCGGCGCGGCGCTGGTTGTAGCCGGTCTCGGTCCCGTCGCCGCCGGCGTTGGCGTGACTCTCGCCCGAGTCCAGGGTGACCAGCGACCACTCCCCGAGCGCGAGCGGGACCCCGGTCACCTCCAGCGAGCGGAAGTCGATCGCCATCGCGCGGTCGGTCTCGCCGCACAGCGACGCGATCTGATCCAGCAGCCCGGTGCGGGCACCGACCCAGTCGTTCTCGACGCGGGAGCACAGCTGGGCGAGCGTGATCGAGTCGGGGACCTCGACTTCGGCGACGCCGAGCAGCGCCAGGCACAACGCGACCTCCAGCGCCGCCGACGAGGAGAGGCCCGAACCGCGGGGCACGGTGCCCGTCACCGACAGCCGGGCTCCCCGCAGGACCGCCCCCGAGGACTGCAACTCGGCGGCGGCGCCACGGGCGAACGCCCGCCAGCCGGCGGCGGGCGCGATGTCGTCGAGGTCGAAGCTGTCGCGGCCGGCGAGGTCGCCGGCGTGCACGTGGATGTGGCGGTCGCCGGTCGCCGTGGCGCGGACCGTCACCCCCTCGCGAATCGCGAAGGGGAGCGCCAATCCCTCGTTGTAGTCGGTGTGCTCGCCGATCAGGTTGACCCGACCGGGAGCGAAGGCGACCGTATCCCCCACGCACTACCCTCCTGCTCGTGTTGGCCTGGATCATTGCGCAGGGCCGGCGGCGGCGGCGCGCGCACCCGCCCACCCCACCGTCCGGCGCGACGCGATGACGCTGCGCTGGGGCCTGCTTTCGACGGCCCGCATCAACGACGCGTTCATCGCCGGCGTCGCCGGATCAGACCGCTGTGAGGTGCTCGCGGTCGCCAGCCGCGACGGCGCGACCGCCCGCGCCTACGCCACCGCACGCGCCATCCCGCGCGCCCACGAGGGCTATGACGCACTGCTCGCCGATCCCGACGTCGACGCCGTCTACATCTCCCTGCCCAACGCCCTGCACCTGCCGTGGACGCAGGCGGCCCTGCGCGCCGGCAAGCACGTGCTGTGCGAGAAGCCGATCGGCCGTGATCCCGACGCCGTCGCCCGCGCGTTCGACCTCGCCGCCGAGCACGGTCTGGTGCTCGCGGAGGCGTTCATGTACCGCCACCACCCCCAGACCCACCGGCTCGTCGAGCTCGTCGGCGAGGGGGCGATCGGACGCCTGCGCGCGATCCGCTCCCACTTCACGTTCGTGCTCGACGACCCGGGCGACGTCCGCCTCACCCGCGATCTCGAGGGCGGGGCGCTGATGGACGTCGGGTGCTACTGCGTCAACGCCTCGCGGATGCTCGCCGGGGAGCCGGAGGCCGTCACCGGGGTGCAGGTGCTCGGCGACGGCGGGGTCGACGTCGACTTCGCCGGAGCCATGCGGTTCGCCGGGGGCGTCGTCGGCCACTTCGACGCGAGCTTTCAGACCGCCGCCGGCTCCGGGCTGGAGGTCGTCGGCGACACCGGGACGCTGCGACTCACCGACCCCTGGCACATCCGCGATCCGCAGATCGAGCTGCGCGACGAACAGGGAGTGCGACGGATCGAGGTGGACCCGGCGAACTCCTACGGGCGCGAGGCCGACGATCTGGCGGCCGCGGTCGCCGACGAGCGCCCACCCCGCCTCGGACGCGAGGACGCGGTCGGGCAGGCGCGCACGCTCCAGGCGCTCTACGCCGCCGCGGCCGCCGCCTGACGTCGACGGTCACCCGGGCGATGACGGTGCCGGGGGCGGGCTCGTCGGCGCCATCCGGCGAGCGCGAAGCGCATCCGCAGCTCGGTGCCGCCGTGGGCGCGATCGGCGAGCGTCATCTCGTCGGTGAGCTGGGCGAGGAGCTCCGTCCCGAGCCCCAACCCTGAGTGATCGGGCGCCACGGTGAGCCCGGCACCGCGATCTCGAACCACGATCGCGATCCCCCGCAGGTTGACCCGAGCGCTCACGAGCACCTCACCCTCGCCCGGAGGGTCGCCGGGAGCGCCGCCGCCGCGCAGGACCGCATCGGTGACCGCCTCGGAGACCGCAAGTCGTATGCGTGAGACCTGGTCTGGGTTGGCGCCCGCCATGGCGGCGAAGCGCGCCAGCTCATCCCGAGCGCACCGCACCGAGGCGGGCCGCACGTCGAAGGGTCGCCGGTAGTTCCGGAGAAGGGGCATGCCTTGGCTCTACCCCTCGCGTGGCGGCGCTACGCGAGCCCGGGGGACCGGGTCGGGTCGGGTCGGGCCCGAAGCGGCAAACCTTGCCACGATCGTGTCAAGGTTTGCTAGCCTCAGCTCGATGCGCGACTACCTCTCCGCGATCCGCGAGCGCACGATCGTCTTCGACGGCGGCATGGGGGCCACGCTCGAGCAGTTCGACCTCAGCCTCGAGGACGACTACCGCCTCCCGGGTCGCTGTCACGAGGCGCTCGTGCTCAATCGCCCCGACGTCATCGAGCACGTGCACAGCTCGATGATCGAGGCGGGCGCCGACGTCCTGGAGACCGACACCTTCCAGGCCTCGCGGCTCAAGCTCGGTGAGTGGGGCATGGCCGAGCACACCCGGGAGATCAACGTGCGCGCCGCGGAGATCGCTCGGCGCGCCGCCGGCGAGACGCGGTTCGTCGCCGGTTCGATCGGCCCCACCGGCTTTCTGCCCGCCTCCGATGACCCGACGCTCGGGCAGGTCGGCTTCGGCGAGCTGCGCGAGGTGTTCGCCGAGCAGGCCGGCGGTCTGCTGGAGGGCGGCGTCGACCTCATCATCATCGAGACGACCCAGGACATCCTCGAGCTCAAGGCGGCGGTGTTCGGCATCCGCGACGCGATCAGCGCCGGCGGCCGGGCGGTGCCCATCCAGTGCAGCGTCTCGCTGCTGCCCAACGGCGGCAAGATGCTGCTCGGCACCGATGTCTCGGCCGCGCTGGCGACACTCGAGGCCCTGCGGGTCGACGTGATCGGTCTCAACTGCTCGACCGGACCTGAGGACATGCGCGACGCGATCCGCTTCCTCGGGGAGTGGAGCTCGGTCCCGGTCCACTGCATCCCCAACGCCGGCCTGCCGCTGCAGGGTCCCGACGGGGAGACGATCTTCCCCGAGCAGCCCGGTCCGCTCGCCGACGTGCTCGGCGAGTTCGTCGACCGCTACGGCGTCTCGATCGTCGGCGGCTGCTGTGGCACGACGCCCGCCCACATCGAGGCGATCGCGGAGCGGGTGCGCGGCCGGGTGCCCGTCGCGCGGCCGGCGCGCCGCCCCGCGCACGTGAGCTCGATGATCGCCGGGACACCGCTCGTGCAGGCGCCGCGCCCGACGATCGTCGGCGAGCGCGTCAACTCCCAG
>CAZZWJ010000229.1:0-5092 GCA_964657875.1 uncultured Solirubrobacteraceae bacterium | reverse complement strand
GTTTGAGATCACCTCCAAGGCCAACGAATTCGCCACCACGGGCGCGCAGACCTATGACGAGGCGATCCGGCTCACCGGTGGATTGGGCCTCCTGATCCTTCAGATCCTCAGCCAACTCGGTGCGCTGCTGATCGCGATCGCATTCATCCTCGTGTCGCTGCAGACGATGCGAACCGGCCTGCTGCCGCGCTTCATGGGCTACGTCGGCATGTTCGCCGGCGTGCTCGTCCTGTTCCCGATCATCGTCGTCCCCGTCGTTCAGCTCTACTGGCTGGTCGCGGTCGCGATCCTGCTGTCGGGCAACTGGCCCAGCGGACTGCCGCCGGCGTGGAGCACGGGCCGCGCCGAGGCGTGGCCCTCCTCGGCCGAGATGCGGGCCCGGCGCGTCGCCGCCGGCGAGGCATCGCGTGAACAGCGGTCGGCTCGCAAGCGCGGAGCTCACCGTGACCGGGTCAGCGACGGGGGGGCGTTGAACTCAGGCGCCTCGGCCTCGGGTCGCGCCGGCGGGGACTCCGACCCCCGCACGCGCTCCGGCACCCCGAAGCGCAAGCGCAAGCGCCGCCACTAGAGCCCGATCCCGGGTGGCGGTTTCCCGCCGCCCGCTCCGCCACGCGGTTTCCGGCTCCACCGACGCGGCCTGCTGCCCCGCTTGCCGACGCCGGCTCGCTCGCGCCGGCGGTACATCACGTCTGACCCGTCGCTCGTCGACCCGGTTGCCTTCCGCCGCGCGGACTGAGATGCTTCCCGATGGGCGTCTCGCCCGTCACACGAGGGAGGAGAGGGATATGGAAGCCAGTCAATCGCGCCCCCGCGAGGGGGACGTGGCGCCGAGCGTCGAGCCGACGGCCGCGCCGAGCGGGCATTGGACGCCGTCGGACCCCGCGCCACTGGGGCTCGCCGCGTTTGCGCTGACGACGTTCGTGCTCAGCATGATGAACGCGAACCTCGTCAACTTCGGCAAGGGCCTGCCGGTCGTGCTCGGCCTCGCACTCGCCTACGGCGGCCTCGCGCAGCTGCTGGCCGGCATGTGGGAGTTCCGGACCGGCAATCTGTTCGGCGCGGTCGCGTTCAGCTCGTTCGGAGCGTTCTGGATCTCGTTCTTCGTCCTGGTCCAGTTCGACCTGGTGAAGATCGTGCCCACCGAGGTCAACTCGGCGCTGGGTCTCTACCTGTGGGCGTGGGCGATCTTCACCGCCTACATGACGGTCGCGGCATTGCGGACGACGGTCGTCGTCGCCATCGTGTTCCTGCTGCTCACGCTCACGTTCGTGTTCCTGGGGATCGGCAACTCGGGCGGTGACGCGAGCATCAAACACATCGGTGGCTACTTCGGTCTCGCCACCGCGTTCGCGGCCTGGTACGGGTCGATGGCCGCGGTGGTGAACTTCACCTGGGGCCGCACGGTGATGCCGACCTGGCCACTCGGCGGATAAGCGGTCGGTGCTGGCCATCGCGGACAAGACGTAGGAGACTGTCGTGAGGGGGGCCGGCGCCTCTGGGTGCCGGCCCTCGGATACTTGAGTGAGAGGACGACGAGGCGATGGCCGACACGACTGCGGCAGATGACGAGACGCTTGAACAGCGCCTGGAGGAGATGCTCGGGATCGAGACCTTCGACCCCCCGGGGTCGTTCGTCTCCCGCGCGGCGCTGAACGACCCGGAGGTCTACGCGCGGGCCGATGCCGACTGGAAGGGCTGGTGGGCCTCCCAGGCGCGGGAGCTGCACTGGTTCCAGGAGCCCACCGAGACGCTCGACGACTCAAACCCGCCCTTCTACACGTGGTTTGCCGACGGGACGATCAACGCCTCCTACAACTGCCTGGATCGCCATGTCGAGGCCGGTCGCGGTGAGCGGGTCGCGTATCACTGGCGCGGTGAGGAGGGCGAGCGGCGCGACATCACCTACACCGAGCTGCTCGCCGACGTCCAGCGGTTCGCCTCCGCACTGAAGGACCTCGGCATCGCCGCGGGCGACGTCGTCGGGATCTACCTCCCGATGATCCCCGAGGTCGTCGTCGCGATGCTCGCCTGCGCGCGGATCGGCGCCGTCCACAACGTCGTCTTCGGCGGCTTCTCGGCCGACTCGGTGCGTGAGCGCATGGAGTTCTCCGAGGCCAAGGCGCTGATCACCGTCGACGGCGCGCGACGCAAGGGCAGGACCGCCGCGATCAAGCCCGCGGTCGACGACGCCATGGGCGAGTTGACCACCCTCGAGCACATCATCGTCGTCAGGTCGACCGGCATCGAATGCGAGATGCAGGACGGACGCGACGTCTGGTACGAGGAGATCTGCGCGGCCGCCGATCCGCAGTGCCCGGCTGTGCAGCTCGCCGCCGAGCATCCGCTCTTCATCCTCTACACGAGCGGATCGACGGCCAAGCCCAAGGGCATCCAGCACACCACCGGCGGCTATCTCACCGGGGTGAGCGCGACCCACCGTCTCTGCTTCGACTTCAAGCCCGACGAGGACGTCTACTGGTGTGCGGCCGACGTGGGCTGGATCACCGGGCACTCCTACATCGTCTACGGGCCGCTGCTCAACGGCGCGACCTCGGTGATGTGGGAGGGGGCGCCGGACTACCCCCACAAGGGCATCTGGTGGGAGATCTGCGAGGACTACGGGGTCACCCTCTTCTATGCCGCCCCGACGGCGATCCGGGCCTGCATCAAGTGGGGGGTCGAGCATGTCAACAAGGCCGACCTCTCGACCCTGCGCCTGCTCGGATCGGTCGGGGAGCCGATCAACCCCAAGGCGTGGCTGTGGTACCACGAGGTCGTCGGCGGCGGGCGCTGCCCGATCATCGACACCTGGTGGCAGACCGAGACGGGCGCGATCATGATCACCCCGCTGCCGGCGATCGTCGCCACCAAGCCCGGCTCGGCGACCCGCCCGTTTCCCGGAATCGCCGTCGAGGTCCTCGACGAGAGCACCGGCGAGCCGATCGACGAGGGTCAGGGGCTGCTCGTCATCACCCGGCCGTGGCCGTCGATGCTGCGCACCCTCTACAAGGAGCCCGACCGCTTCATCGAGACGTACTTCTCGCGCTTCGGGAAGGAGACCTACCTCGTCGGCGATGCCGCCCGGAAGGACAAGGACGGCTACCTCTGGATCATCGGTCGCATCGACGACGTGGTCAACGTGTCCGGGCACCGGCTGTCGACCGCCGAGGTCGAGTCGGCGATCGTCTCCCATCCCAAGGTCGCCGAGGCTGCGGTGATCGGCCAGAGCGACGAGGACACCGGTCAGGCGATCTGCGCGTTCATCACCCTGCAGGGAGACCTCGCCGGCACGGATGCGATCACCGAGGAGATCCGGGCCACCGTCGCCGAGCGCATCGGCAAGTTCGCGCGGCCCAAGCGGATCGTGTGGGCCGATGACCTGCCGAAGACCCGCTCGGGCAAGATCATGCGCCGGCTGCTGCGTGACATCGCCGATGGGCGCGCGCTCGGCGACGTGACGACGCTGCGCGATCCGACCGTGATGGCTCAGCTGCAGGACAAGATCTCGGCCGCGCAGGCCGCCGAGGACTAGCCGGGACGACGCCGGCTCAGAGCCCGCCGCCGCGCCCGGAGACGGGCGCGGCGACCCGCGCGGCTGGCTGGCCGGACCGCGGGCGCGACGGGCCCGAGACCCGCCCGAGGGTCAGTCCGCCGAGGCGCATCGCCAGCAGCACCGCGACCGGTGCGCAGGCGATCACGACGATCGCGACGAACCACGCCTCCCCGGCGTCGGTGCCCTCATAGAACGCGTGGACGAGACCGGCCACCCACGCGAGGACGGTGAGGCGGTGGATGAGCGCCTGACGCCGGCGCCCGATGCGATCTCGCAGGTAGACCGAGAGGCCGACGGCGACCGTCGTCCAGCCGGCGATGATCCCGAGCGTCGTCCAGGCCGTCTTGTAGGAGGAGGCGAACGGGATCGTCACGTCGGCGAGGTCGGGATGCAGGAACGGGTCGCCGAGCAGGACCAGTCCGTGCAGGGCGAGCGCGAGCATCGTCGCGATCCCGAGCACCTCGTGGTAGCTGCGCCGGTCGGCGTTGCCGCCCGAGCGCATCCGCCCTGCCATCACCAGTCCGTAGCAGATGGACGTCGACGCGAGCACGAGCGCCGTGATCCCCGCGCCCCGGGAGATGATCCAGAACCAGTGGGTCGACGGGTTCACGCCGCGATCGCCAACCCGGTCGGGGGCGAGGTGACGGGCGCCTCGATCACGGTCACCGTGCCGTCATCGGTGACGATCGCGCCGCCGTCGGGCAGCCAGCCCGCGGCGCGGAGCGGCCCGCTGAGCAGCGCGGCCTTGGCCCGGGCCTCGGCCAGGGCGCCGGACGGCGCCAGCGCGGTCACCTGGACCACGCCGGTGAACGCCGGGCGCCCGGTGGCGGGATCGAGCAGATGGTGGGCGGGGGACCCGGCGGCGTCGCGCCAGGCGCGGCGGCTGATCGCGCTCGTCGCGACGGCGCCCTCCTGGACGAGGAACGTGTGCAGCACGTGATCGCCCTCCGGCGCGGCGACGGCGATCGGCCGCGCGAGCGTGTAGGACCCGCCGAAGCGCACATCGCCGGCGGCGTCGACCGCGAAGCTGTCGTAGGCGGCGAGATCGACGGCCAGCAGATCGCCGAACACGCCCTTGGCGATCCCGCCGAGGTCGAGCTCGAGGCCGGGCGGACGGACGACCGCGCCCGCCCGCGGGTCGACGCTCACCGCACGCCACGCCGACCGTGGATCGGGTGCCGCCGGCGCCCGCGATGGAGCGTCGGTGAGCGCGTCGCGGAGGCGCAGCGCGGCGGGCGCCGCGGGATCCCGGCGCGAGCGGGCGTAGCCGGCGGCCCGCAGTTGCGGCAGGACGGTCGGATCGATCAGCCCCCCGGTGAGCCGCGCGGCCTGCAGCGCCGCGGTGACGAGTGCCCGCATCACCGGCGAGGCCGGTACCGACGCCCGCGGATCGCGGTTGAGCCGCGACAGCTCGCTGTCGGACTCAAAGCGGCTGAACCGCGCGTGCCAGTCGAGCATCTGGCGGCGTGCCCGGTCGACCGCCGCGGGTGCGTGCCCGGCAGGCCCGGAGCCGGAGACGAGGACCGCACAGTCGCCGCC
>CAZZWJ010000228.1:0-5177 GCA_964657875.1 uncultured Solirubrobacteraceae bacterium | reverse complement strand
GTCGGGCTGCTCGTGGTGATCGCGTTCCTGCTCCTGTACTACCGGATGCTCGGGTTGATCGCGACGACGACGCTCATCATCTACGCCGTCTACTTCTACGCGTTGATCAAGCTGATCCCGATCGTGTTGACGCTGGCGGGGATCGCGGGTCTGATCCTCACGATCGGGGTCGCCGCGGATGCGAACATCGTGATCTTCGAGCGGGTGAAGGAGGAGATACGGGCGGGCCGGTCGGTCCGGTCGGGGATCGCGATCGGCTACAAGAAGGGGTTGTCGGCGATCATCGACGCCAACGTGGTGACGATCATCACCGCGTTCATCCTGTTCGTCCTCTCCACCCAGGAGGTGCAGGGCTTCGCGCTCACGCTGGGCATCGGCACGATCGTGTCGCTGTTCACCGCGGTGCTCGCGACGCAGGCGATCCTGCAGACGGCCGGTGACACGAAGACGCTCGCGCGGCCCTCGGCGCTCGGTGCCGGCAAGCCCCGGCGCAGCTGGCGCTTTGACTTCATGGGCGCCTCCCGGTACTTCTTCACGATGTCGGGGGTGATCCTGCTCGTCGGCGCACTGGCGATCGGCGGACGCGGTCTGAAGCTCGGGATCGATTTCACGTCGGGGTCGAAGGTGACCACGACGCTTGTGCGTCAGGCGACCAACGCCCAGGTTCAGTCGCTCGCCGACAGCGTCAAGGTCGGCAAGGCGCAGGTGACCAACGCGACCGTGGTCCGGGTCGGTGGTGCGGCGTCCAAGCACTTCGAGGTCTCGTTCAAGGCCGGCCCGGCGGCCGCCTCCGGGGTGCGCAACGCGCTCGCCGCCAAGTACGGCGCGGCTCCGAACACGACGAGCGTCACGTCGATCGGCCCGACGTTCGGCAGCTCGGTGACCCACGCGGCGATCATCGCGATCATCGCGTCGCTGCTCGTCATCTCCGCCTACGTGGCGCTGCGCTTTGAGTGGAAGTTCGCGGTCCCGACCCTGATCGCGCTCGCCCACGACATCCTCATCACCGCCGGTGTCTATGCGTTGACCGGAAAGCAGGTGACGGTCGACACGGTCGCGGCGCTGCTCACGATCTTGGGGTACTCGCTCTACGACACGATCATCGTGTTCGACCGGATCCGGGAGAACGTGCCCCGAATGCCGCGCGCGACGTTCTCCCAGATCGTCAACCGGTCGATGTCGGAGGTGATCACCCGGTCGCTGGCGACGACGACCTGCACCCTGTTGCCGATCATCGCGCTCGTGCTGTTCGGCGGCGCGCAGCTGCAACCGTTCGCGTTCGCGCTGCTCATCGGCGTCGCCTCCGGCGCGTACTCGTCGATCTTCATCGCCTCCCCGGTGCTCACCCACTGGAAGGAGCGCGAGCCGCTGTATCGCAACCGCCGCCGGCGCCTGGAGGCCGAGGGCCCCGTCCCGCCCTACGCGCCGACCGGTTCCGATGTCGCCCCCCGCGAGCGCGCCCGCCAGCGCGCGGCCCGGTTGAGCGACGCCGGCGCCGAGAACGTCTCGGCCGCGGAGTTTGAGCAGATGAAGCGCGACATCGCCGAGGAGGAGGCCGAGCCGGGACGCCGCACGTCGACGCTCACCCGCCGGATGGCGAGCACCAGCGAGGACGAGCTCGGCGAAGGCCAGCGCGGCACTCGACGCGGCGGCCGCGGTGGCCGTGGCGCCGGGGGAGCGAGCGGTGCGGGGGGAGGGAGCGGTGGGCGGCGTGCGCCCCGCGGCGCCGATCGCCCCGCCGATCCCGCCACCGATCCGTCGGCGTCCGGTGAGCCGTCACCCCCGCCGAGCTCCGGTTCCGGTTCCGGTTCCGTCGACGATGCGAGCTTTGAGCACGCGCCGGACGAGGTGGAGAACGAGGGCATGCTCCCCCGTGAGGAGAATCCCGGCCGGGGCCGTCCCGCCAACAAGCCCAACCGCAATCGCGGTCGCGGGCACGGGAGGCGCTGAGCCATGGGACTGCTCGCCTGGGTCGTCATGGGCCTCGCCGTCTGGCACTTCACGATCTGGCTGCCCGACCACTTCTGGGGCGGCATCGTCGGCGCCTTCATCGGCTCGATCGTCGGCGCGGTCGTGATCGGCCTCGCGATCCACGGCTTCGGGATCCCCGGCACCCGGGACACCCACCTCGTCACCGCCCTGGAAGGGATCCCCGGCTCCGTGATCGGCATGGCGGTCGTCTACGTCGAGGGCATCCGCCGGATGCGCGCCGCCGGCCCCCAGGCGCCACTGCCGCCCGCGGGCCGTCCCGCCCCACGCCGCCGCGCCCCCGCCCGCTGACCCCGGACCCCGTCGCGTGACCTCGATCGGCGAAGCCGATCATTGCGGAAGCGAAGCGGTTTCCCCCGCGCGTCCCGCTCTCCGGCGCCATCGTGATGTCCGCTTCATCGCGGCCGTTGACGTCTCATCGGCGGTGCGGCGTGGCAGCCGTGCTTTCGCCGGCAGCGCTGGGGGTGGGCGGACCCGCGGAGGATGGGCGTCGTCGGATGCTGGCCTGCGCTTGACTGCCACCGAACCTGTCCGCGCTGGCGACGACCACCGAGCGGACAGCTTGTTCGTCGCCGGTGACCATCCATCCTGTCCACGCTCACCACGGAGGCGGCGTGGACAGGATTGTGGGGGGTCCGGGAGGCCGAACCCGTCCGCGCGCCGGCGGTCGGTGAGCTCGGCCGCGCCCCGCGCACGGGGTCGACGAGGTCAGGCGCGGCCGCGCGTGAGGTCGAGCAGGCGATCGAGGATCCGCTCGCCGTCGGCACGCAGGCCGTTGTGGTCGTACTCACTCGTCACCCAGGGCCGCATCGACCCGATCGCGGCGGCCGTCTGCTCAGACAGCACGCGCTCGACGTACATGTCCTCGTGATAGATGGCGGCCGCTGCCGGGACCTCGTTGCCGGCAAGGACGTCGGGCTCGTACAGGGTCGGCCAGTCGTGGTGGGCGAGGATCTCGGCGGCCTCCCGAAACGGTGACAGTCCCGCGTAGTCGTCGAACATCCACGGATAGACGTGCTCGCCGGTGAGCAGGTCGGGGTCCTCGTCATAGGCGGCGGGGAGGGTGCGCTGCGCCGACCAGTCGGTCACACCGCCGTCGGCGTAGCACGCCTCGTGGATCACCGCGTAGAGCGGGTTGCGCTCCACGCCGAGCGCGCCCGCGATGTCGTGCCGGAACGCCGGAGAGTCGAAGGGGAGCTCCAGCAGATGGTGCAGGTGCTCGGCGCCGTCGCTCATCCCCAGCCCGTGACCGAGCTGGCGCACCCGCCGCCGGCTGAGCGCCTCGCCACCCGGCAGCCGGACCCCGTCGCCGTCGATCGCCTCCCGCAGCGCCGCCAACCGCGCGCGGTCATCGGGGTATCGGGCGAAGTACCGGCGGCAGCGTTCGATCGTCCGTGCGTACGTGTGGCGGTAGACCTCGTCGACCGGGGTGCGCAGCGGCGGCACCCCGCCCGTGAAGAGGGCCTCGCGCAGCCCCTCGGGGGCGATCGAGAGATAGGTCGCCACGCAGAAGCCGCCGAAGCTCTGGCCCAGGACGCTCACGCGGTCGACCCCGAGCGCCTCGCGCAGGGCCTCGGCGTCGCGCACGATCGCGTCGGCGCGAAAGTGGGTGAGGTACTCGGCCTGGGCCTCGGGGGTGAGCCCGATGAGCGTCGCCGGACCGACCGGGGTCGAGCGTCCGGTGCCGCGCTGGTCGAGCATCAGCACCCGGAACTCGCGCAGCGCCCGGTCAACCCATCCGGGTCCGCGGGGGCGTCCGGTGGGCCGCACACCCTCAAAGCCCGGTCCACCCTGCAGGTAGAGCAGGAACGGACGGTCGCGACCGTCGGGGTCGGCGATCTCCCGGGCGAAGACCTCGATCCGGCGGCCGTCCTCGGGATGCAGATGGTCGAGCGGGACCTCGAGCGTGTGCTCGGTGAGCACGAGGCCGGGAGTGTGGATGACGCGGGCCATCGCGCCATCATCGCTCAAACCGGGTGATGACGCGGGCCGTCCGTCCGCCACCCCACCTACCTTGACGTGGGTGTCCCTGCTCGACATCGCCCCGGCTGTTGCGGCCGTTGCGGCCGTCCCCGCGCCGGCGTCCTCGCCTGAGGGCTCGCCCGCTTGCGACCTCGCCGCCGCGCCGCCGGCTCCGGCCGCAGCCCACGAACGCCGGCTCGAGCTCACGCCCTATGACCTGAGCGCCGCCGTCGCGCTGTCGCGGGAGCTCGGAATCGGTCACGTGCTGGCCCAGATCCTCGTGCGCCGCGGGCTGGGAGACCCCTCGCGCGCGCAGGCGTTCCTCGACGCCGGCGAGTCCCATGATCCCCACGCGTTCGCCGGGATCGACGCTGCGATCGAGCTCGTCCACGACGCGATCGCCACCGGTCGCCGGATCACCGTTCACGGCGACTACGACGTCGACGGCGTCTGTGCGACCGCGATCATGGTCCGCGCGCTGCGCAGCCTGGGTGGCGATGTCGACTGGTTTCTGCCCTCGCGCACCCAGGACGGCTACGGGCTGTCGGAGGCGACGGTCGCGCGTCTCGCCGCCCGCGGGACGGGGCTCATCCTCACCGTCGACTGTGCGATCACGGCCGTCGAGGAGGTCGCCGCCGCCCGCGCCGCCGGTCTGCAGGTGATCGTCACCGACCATCACGCTCCCCGGGCCGACGGCCGGCTGCCCGATTGCCCGATCGTCCATCCCGCCCTGTGCGCCTACCCGTGTCCGGATCTGTGCGGGACCGGGGTTGCCTACAAGCTCGCCCTCGCGCTCGGCGCGCCGAGCGCCGACGACGACGCCGAGCTTGTCGCGCTGGCCACCGTCGCCGACCTCGTCGCGCTCGTCGGCGAGAACCGCCGGCTCGTGCGGACGGGCCTGCTCGCGCTCGCCCGGACCGCCAAGCCCGGCCTGCGGGCGCTGATGGCGGTCGCCCAGGTCGACCCGAGCGCGCTTGAGACCTCGACGCTCGGCTTCCGGCTCGCGCCCCGGATCAACGCCGCCGGGAGGATGGCGCGTGCGGATGCCGGCCTGGAGCTGCTGCTGTGCGAGGACCCGGCCCGGGCCAGGGCGATCGCGCTCGAGCTCGACATCGTCAACGGTGAACGCCGGGCGGTCGAGCAGCGGATCCTGTGGGAGGCCGAGGCACAGGTCACGGCGCTGCGCGCGGCGGCGGCGAGCGAGGGCCGGGCGCCGAGCGCCTACG
>CAZZWJ010000227.1:0-5185 GCA_964657875.1 uncultured Solirubrobacteraceae bacterium | reverse complement strand
TGCTTGCCCGAGCCGTTGATGCCGGCGAACGGCTTCTCGTGCAGCAGGCACACCATCCCGTAGCGCCGCGCCGTGTTCTGCAGGATCTGCATCGTCAGCTGCTGGTGGTCGGAGCCGACGTTTGAGTTCTCATAGATCGGAGCGATCTCGTACTGGCTGGGCGCCACCTCGTTATGGCGGGTCTTGATCGGGATGCCGAGCTTGGCGAGCTGCTGCTCGCAGTCGAGCATGTAGGCGAGCACCCGTTCCGGGATCGAGCCGAAGTAGTGGTCGTCGAGCTCTTGGCCCTTCGGTGGCTTGGCCCCGAACAGGGTACGGCCGGTCGTGATCAGGTCCAGGCGCTCGAAGTAGTACTGCTCATCGATCAGGAAGTACTCCTGCTCGGGGCCGACGCTGGTGAAGATGCGCCCGGCCGAGGTGTTGCCGAACAGGGTCAGCGCGCGCAGCGCGGACTTCGAGAGGGCGTCCATCGAGCGCAGCAGCGGGATCTTGTTGTCGAGCGCCTCGCCGGTCCAGGAGACGAACGCCGTCGGGATGCAGAGCAGTGCGCCATTGGGATTCTCGAGCAGGAACGCGGGGCTCGTCGGATCCCAGGCGGTGTAGCCGCGTGCCTCGAAGGTGGTGCGCAGACCGCCGGAGGGGAAGGAGGACGCGTCGGGCTCGGCGCGGATCAGCTCCTTGCCGGAGAACTCGGCCAGCGCGGTGCCCTCACCGGTCGGCCCGTAGAAGCTGTCGTGTTTCTCGGCGGTGATGTTGGTGAGCGGCTGAAACACGTGGGCGTAATGGGTCGCGCCCTTCTCCAGCGCCCATTCCTTCATCGCCAGCGCGACCGAGTCCGCCAGGGAGGTGTCGAGCGGATCGCCGTGGGCGAGCGTCTTTGAGAGCTTCTTGAAGACGTCCTTGGGCAGCCGCTGGCGCTGGATGAGCGGACTGAAGACATTGGCCCCGAACACCTGGTTGTCGGAGTCGGTGAGGTCGGGCGCGCCCATCGCGTACCCGTTGACGCTCCATTTGGCGGCAAGGACGTTCGGCTGGCGAAGAGGCATCTGGCGGTTGTTCCTTCCTGGCGGCCCGGCGGCTGGGCGGCAGTCGTCGCGGCCGCGGATGCGGTCGATTTCTGGCCGAAATCTATGTCACGGATCATGCGCCGGTCACTATCCCAGTGGCCAAAGCGCGCCCTCCCAGCGGCGGGGTCGAGCGGTGCGGGGCCACGTTGAGCGGACGCTTTTTGCGAAAATACCTCCATGAATCCAGATGTCCAGCTCGGCCCGCGCCGTCCCTACGTCGCCGACCCGGCCCGCTACGACGACGCCGAGTACCGGCGCTGCGGGCGCAGCGGCCTGATGCTGCCCCCGATCTCCCTCGGCCTCTGGCAGAACTTCGGCGACGATCGACCGCTGGCGACGTCACGGGCGATCCTGCACCGTGCGTTTGACCGCGGCGTCACCCACTTCGACCTCGCCAACAACTACGGCCCGCCCTACGGCACCGCCGAGCTGAACTTCGGCCGGATCTTCGCCGAGGACTTCGCCGCCCATCGCCACGAGCTCGTGATCTCGACGAAGGCCGGCTATGACATGTGGCCCGGTCCCTACGGCGACCACGGCTCGCGCAAGTACCTGCTCGGCTCCCTCGACGAGTCGCTGGCGCGGATGCGCCTGGACCACGTCGACATCTTCTACTCCCACCGTCCGGACCTCGACACGCCGCTTGAGGAGACGATGGGGGCGCTGGACACCGCCGTGCGCTCCGGCAAAGCCCGGTATGCGGGGATCTCCTCCTACTCGCCGCAGCGCACCGCCGAGGCGGCCGAGATCCTGCGCCGGATGGGGACGCCGCTGCTCATCCACCAGCCCTCCTACTCGCTGCTCAACCGCTGGATCGAACCCGAGCTGCTCGACGTGCTCGGACAGGAGGGCATCGGCTGCATCGCCTTCTCGCCGTTGGCCCAGGGCCTGCTCACCGGCAAGTACCTGAACGGCATCCCCGACGACTCCCGGGTGCGCCGCGGCCAGCATCTCTCCGAGGACCTCGTCACCGAGGAGAACCTCGCCCGCGTGCGCGCCCTTGACGAGATCGCATCCGATCGCGGTCAGACGCTCGCCCAGATGGCGATCGCCTGGACCCTCCGTGACCCCCGCGTCACCTCAGCCCTGATCGGCGCCTCGAGCGTCGCCCAGCTCGACAACAGCCTCGATGCGCTCACCCGCCTGGACTTCGACGACGCCGAGCTGGCCGAGATCGATCGCCACGCCGTCGACGGTCACGTGAACATCTGGTCCAAGGGCGACCGGTAGGCGAGCCGCCCCGCGTCGGGCCCGCACCGCCTTCAGCGCACGGCGAGGATCAGCTGAAAGCCGTCGGGATCGGCGAACGCGATCCCGTGGCTGCGCCAGTAGGGGTTCTCGGGGACGACCGGCGAGGCGCCGATCGCGGTGACGAGCTCTGTCCGGTGCGCCTCGTCATCGCAGATGAGGACGAGCAGCGACTCGGGGTGGGGGACCGGTGCGGATGACCCGCCGCCCGAGGTCAGCTCCAGCTCGGCGTCGGCACCGGGGATCTCCAGGAACACGCCGTCATAGCCCGCGTGGTCATGGAAGCGACCGGTCTCCCGCAGGCCGACCGCGTCGCGGTAGAAGGCGACGACCTCCTCCAGGCGATCGGTGTGGCGGGCGACGCGCAGCCTCACCGCCGCGCTCCGAACCTCATCCCGACGAGCTTGTGACGACCCGGCCCGACGGGGTCACGCGTACGCGAGCCGGCGCCGATGCGATCGACACGGTGAACACGCCGCGGGGGATCCCACCGCCGCCACTCACCGCCCGGGCGCGGCCGGTGAGATCGCCCGCGACCTCCCAGGCGACGACATGGCGTCCGGGGACGACCGGCGTGAGCGCCCACCGAAAGCGTGCGGTGGCGCCCGGGGCGAGCGATCCGAGCGCCCACGTGTTGGAGTTGGCGGTCACCGAGGCGCCGACGTCGCCGCCGGGGACGTGGCACTGGGCGTGGCAGGCCCCAGGACCACGGACGACGATCCACAGCGGCCGTGACGGGTCGGCGGTGTCCGGCGCGGCGTGGATGTCGTACCCGAACGCCTGCGCGGCGGTGCCCTGGTTGGTGCGGTCACTCGGCGTGCAGCTGCGCTCGCAGATCGTCACCGCGACGTCGGGCAGCGTCCGGTGACCCGTGTTGCGCACCGCGATCGTGAGCTCGGTGGGCTGGGCGAGGTGCTGGCGCCGCGGGAAGCGGGCGGCGGTCACCGACACGGGAAAGCGCCCGCTCGCCACGGATCCGGTCCGCCCCGAGCCCGACGCCGAGCTTCCGGATCCCCCTGAGGAGCCGCACGCCGCGACCGCCAGGGCGACTATGGCCCCGGCGACGAACCCCCAGCTCCTCCGCACCTTCAGGCTCACGCGAGCGCCAAGGGTACACGGACGGACCCCCGAGCACGCCGACGTGCGCCGACGCACCGGTTGTGAGTTGGTCCTCGGAGCGACGGTGGCGTAGGCTGTGCGACGCCCGGGGCCGCATCGATGCGGACGGGCAGAGTCAGGAGGAGACAGACCCGTTGCTCAAAGCCGTCGCCGACCGCACCTTCGCGCCGACCAAGTCGGTGCTCGACGAGGTGGGTCAGATGATCATCCTCACCGGTCGCACGCTCGTCTCGGCGATCCGTCCGCCGTACCCGTACGGGTCGGAGTTCGTCAACCAGTTCCTGTTCGCGGTGCGCCTGTGCTGGTTCCCGCTGCTCATCTCGACGATCGCGTTCGGCTATGAGGCGCCCGGCCTGCAGGGCGCCAACTTCCTCGTCCTGTTCGGCGCCATCGACCGCCTCGGCGGGTTCTTCGTGCTCTCCTCGGTGCGCGAGTTCGCTCCGTTCGTCGACGCGATCGTGCTCGCCGGCGTCGCCGGCACCGCGATCACCGCCGACCTGGGGGCGCGCAAGATCCGCGAGGAGCTCGAAGCGCTCGAGGTGCTCGGCGTCGACCCGGTGAAGAACCTCGTCGTGCCGCGCTTCCTGGCGCTCATGCTCGTCACCGGCCTGTTCGACGTCTACGCGCTCATCTTCGGCGTCATCGGCGGGATCATGGCCACGCTGGTCAACCACGCACCGCTCGGCCCGTTCTTCGCGACGTTCTTCAACAACGCCGAGACGACCGACCTGTGGGGCTCGGTCGTCAAGACGACGCTGTTCGGCGCGATCATCGCGATCGTCTGCTGTTACAAGGGGATGACGGCCTCCGGCGGCGCCGAAGGTGTGGGCCGCGCCGTCAATCAGGCGGTCGTGATCGCGTTCCTCGGCGTGTTCGCGTTCAACTACGCGTTCACCCAGACGCTGCTGGCCACCCACCCCGACATCACCACCATCATCAAGTGACCCGGGCGCCGCGACGGATATGAACGACCTGATCGCCACCCCACTCGGCTGGCTGGACGCCTTCGGCGACCTCGTCAAGTTCGCGGGCCAGATGCTCGGGGAGATCGCGTCGCTGCGGGTCATGCGCTTCTTCGGCGAGGTGCTGCGCCAGGCGGGGATCCTGATCGTCTCCTCGACCCTCGTGATCTGGGGTCTGGTCTTCATCATCGGCCTCGAGTGCGGGATCGAGGGCGCGTACTTCACCTATCAGGAGGCGACGCCCGCCTACTCCGGCGTGTTCGCCGCCTGGTGTGACCTGCGGGAGCTCGTGCCGCTCGTCTTCGGCTACATGATGGCCGCCAAGGTCGGCACCGGAATCGTCGCCGAGCTCGGCTCGATGCGGATCTCCGACGAGATCGACGCCCTCGAGGTGATGGGGATCAGCGGGATGCGCTTCCTGTGCGCGACGCGGCTGCTCGCCGCGATGCTCGTGCTGCCGTTCGTCTACCTGTGCTCGATCGCGGCCGGCTTCTTCGCCAGCTACCTGGCGGTGGTGCAACAGATCGGCTACGTCTCGTCGGGTGGGTTCTTCTTGATCTTCTGGGAGTTCCAGAACCCGACGGACGTCTTATACAGCTTGATAAAAGCGATGTCGATGGCCTTCGTCATCGTCATCGTCGGCTGCTACTACGGCTACAACGCCAGTGGCGGCCCCGTCGGCGTGGGCACCGCGACCGCGAAGTCGATGGTCGTCAACCTCGTCTCCGTCCACCTCATCGGCATGCTCGGCACCCAGCTGTTCTGGGGTGCCAATCCGCGCGCGCCGAT
>CAZZWJ010000226.1:0-5202 GCA_964657875.1 uncultured Solirubrobacteraceae bacterium | reverse complement strand
GGATGACGCTGGAGATCATCACGTCGCCGACATCGGCGTTGAGCGTCGCCGCCTTACCGAGCACGTAGACGCCACGCAGCAGCGCCCGGTCGACCGCGACCTCACGCAGGATGTTGTAGGCGGCCACCCCGAGCGGGTAGTCGATGTTGACGACGACGGCGTCGCTGGCGGCGAGCGCCTCGCCATCCACCTCCCCGATCCGCGGATCCAGCCCCGTCGGGCGCAGGGCCGCCAGCGGCACGACCTGGGCGGGAACCCGCAGCGCGGTGGTGCTCGGCAGGTGGGTGACGCCGCTCGCCTGCTCGGCGCCCCGGCGCTCGGCGGCGCCCCCGGCTCCCCGCACGGTGAAGTAGATGCGCGCCACGAAGTACAGGAAGTTCTCCCACGAGCCCTCGGCGCGTCCCTCCCGAAACGCGGTCAGCTCCCGACGCAGGATGTCCGTGGGATCCATCGCGTCGACGAAGGCGACGAGCTCAGACTCGCGATCGCGCGCCACCGAGGTGACGATGTTGACGATGCTGTGGGTGTTGGAGCTGACGAAGTAGACCGGCCGCTCCTCGAGTCCGGGAAGCGCGATCTGCCGGTTGACCGGGGCCCACCACCGCCGCGTCATGCGCGCATAGCCGGTGTTGGTGCCGCCGAGCATCCGGATGCGCAGGGACATCCGCCGCTCGGCGATCCCCGCCAGCCGCGCCGGGAAGTCGGCGCCCCAGGCCTCCTGCAGCCGGGTCCAGTCGTCGACCGCGCCCCCCAGCAGGCGGGCGCACTCCGCGGGCGACGGCGTTGCGTTCAGGAGGCCCGCCGGCCAGCCCGCGGCCCGCTGGCGGACGCGGATCTTGTTGTGCTCGATCTGGAGGGCGACCAGCGTCGGGATCAGGTCGTCGACGTCGGAGGGGCTGGCCAGGAGCACGCCGAGCGTGCCCGCGCCGTCGTCATACCAGCGCCGGCGACGCGCGGGCGCCTCGGTCTCCTGCCAGGTCGAGACCGGCATCCCGGCGCTGATGAGCGCGGCGTCGTCCTGGCCCATCGCGATCCGCCGGGCGTCGATGATCGCGTCGGGAAGCCGGCGGATGGCGTAGAGAAACGCACCGAGGTCGAGCTCGTCGTCGTCGGCGAGAGGGTGCAGGCTGGAGCCGATCGCCCGGTGTGAGGGCTCGAGCACCCGCAGGTGGGTCTCCCCGCTGGAGCGCAGCAGCGTCGTGTACGTACGCTGGTAGAGCTCGATCTCATCACTCAGGCGCGCGCCCGAGTCGCTGAGATTGGTCAGAGCGAGGCGGGCGACCGGCATGGGCTACTCACGGACGTAGGGGAGGCCGTCCGCGGCCGGGGGGCGCGAGCGGCCCACCAGACCGGCGACGGCGACCAGGGTGAGCACGTAGGGCAGGGCCTCGAACAGCGTCCCGAGCGTCGGATTGACCTGCGAGACCCGGTCGGACATCGCGTTTCCGAACCCGAACAGCAGCGTCGCCCACAAGGCGCCCCACGGCTTCCACTTGCCGAAGATCATCGCCGCCAGGGCGATGAACCCGCGGCCGTCGGTCATGTCGTTGCTGAACGACCCGACGAAGCCGACGGACAGGTAGGCGCCGCCGAGGGCCGCGAGCATGCCCGAGGCGATGACGGCCAGGTAGCGGATCCGCAGCACCGGCAATCCGACCGTGTCGGCGGCCTGCGGCTTCTCGCCCACCGACCGCAGCCGCAGGCCACCGCGGGTCCGGAACAGGAAGAAGGTGAGCGCCGGCACGAGCGCCAGCCCGACCCAGGTCATCAGGTTGGCGTCGCCGATCGCCTTGCCGAAGAACCCGACGTGCTGGATCAGCGGGAGCTTCAGGTTGGGGATCGTCGAGATGTTCAGCGGGGTGCCGTTGGCTCCGTAGTGGTACTCGAGGAAGTAGCCGGTGATCCCGAGCGCGAGGAGGTTGATCCCGGTGCCGCTGACGATCTGGTTGGCACGCAGATGGATCGAGAAGAACGCGTGGATGAGCGCGAGCAGACCGCCGGCGACCATCGCGATCCCGACGCCCCAGACCCATGAGTGCAGCAGGTCGGCTCCGTAGATCCCCCAGAAGCAGCCCATCAGCATCATGCCCTCGAGACCGATGTTGATCACGCCGCCGCGCTCGGAGATCACGCCGCCGAGGGCGCCGAACAGCAGCGGCGTCGCGTAGCGCAGCGTCGCCGCCACGAGCGCCGACCAGGTGAACACCGACGCGAGCGTCGCCGACGACGATTTCCCGGAGGCGACGGCTCCCACGACCGCGATCACGGCGACGACGATCGCCTCGACCCCGACCTTGCGCTCCCCGCCCGCGAACGACCAGCCGCCGGCGGCGGCCGCCACGACGGCGAGGACGATCGTCGGCGCGATCCCGCGCACCCCGATCGGCGGGACCGTGATCAGCCACGCGAGCGCACCGAGGACGATGCCGGCGACGCCGATCTGCTTCGGCGACGCGACCCGCGACGGCGCCGGGACGACTCCGTCGACGCTCACGAGAGTCCGCTCTGGCCGGCGCCGTCGTCGGCGGGAGGCCGGCGTCTGATCGACAGGCCGATCCGCCGCCCACCCTGCAGCAGCCGGAGCGTGATCACGTCGGTGGACACGAGCAGGATGATCAGCCCCTCGATCATGAACGTCAGGTACTGGACGAGGGTCGGGTCGATGCTCAGCGAGATGTTGCGATTGGAGGTACCGGTCAACAGCGCCCCGAACAGCAGCGCCGCGACGACGGTGCCGCCGGCGGTGTTGCGGCCGAGCAGGGCCACCGCGATCCCGTAGAAGCCGATCTGCGAGACCTGGATGTCGTTGGTGAACAGGCTGAACTTCCAGCCCAGGATGTCCAGCGCCGCCGCGATGCCCCCGCATGCGCCGCAGATCAACATCACGCGGATCCACGTGCGCCCGACGTTGATTCCGGCGTACCGCGCGCCCTCGGGGTTGAAGCCGACCGTGCGCGCCTCGTAGCCGAGCCGGGTGCGCTTGATCAGCAGGGCGAACCCGACCGCCAGCGCGAGCGAGATGAAGATCCCGACATCGAGCCCCTGCAGCGACGCGCTGCCCCAGAAGACGGGCAGCTTCGCGCCCGCGACGACGGTGTTCGACACCGGTGTCGAGGCCATGTGCGGGTTCTGCAACGGGCCGCCGAGCTGAAAGCAGTACACCCCGAGCCATATCGCGACCCAGTTGAGCATGATCGTCGAGATCACCTCGTTGGCGCCGGTGACCGCCTTGAGGACTCCGGCGATCCCGCCCCACAGGGCGCCGGCGAGCGCCGCGGCGATGATCGCGAGCGCGATGTGCAGCACCGCCGGCATGTGGGCGAAGGAGGATCCGACCCACACGGCGGCGATCGCCCCGACGGTGTACTGGCCCTGGCCGCCGATGTTGAACATGCCGGCCCGGAACGCGAACGCGACCGCGAGGCCGACGAGTATCAGCGGAGTCGCCTGGATCAGCGTCTGCTGGAGGTTGAGCGCGGCGGCCGCGCGGTTGGCCCCCCCGACCCAGGGGAACAGCCAGTTGAGGCCGGTCCCGTTGAAGATCGAGGTGTAGGTGGTGATCGGATCGTGGCCCGTCGCGAGCACGATCAGTCCGCCGGCGATGAACGCGATCACGGCCGTGAGCACCGGGACCACGAGGCCGCTTGCACCCCGGCGAAACGCGGTCAGGGCCGCCGGGGAACGGGCGGCGTCGTCGCCGCTCTGGGCCGCCTCGGCTTCGAGCTCGTCGTCGAGCAGACTCACGGGGCGACCGCGGCCGGTGGCGTCGTTTCGGGCTGGGTGCCTGCACCGATCATCGCGACGCCCAACTGCTCCTCGGTGGCGTCGGGCGGGAACTCGCCGACGATCGTCCCCTCGAAGATCACGAGGATCCGATCGGCGAGCGCCCTCACCTCCTCGTATTCCAGCGATACGAGCAGCACCGCGCGGCCCTTGTCGCGCTCCGCGATCAGCCGGCGATGGACGAACTCGATCGCGCCGACATCGAGGCCGCGCGTCGGCTGGTGGGCGATCAGCACCTTGGGGTCCGACGCGATCTCACGGGCGATCGCGACCTTCTGCTGGTTGCCGCCCGACAGCGCCGCCGCGTAGGCCTCGGGTCCACCGCCGCGGACGTCGAACTCGGCCAGGAGCTGCTCGGCGCGTCGCTTCATGTGACCGAGGCGCAGCCAACCGCGACCGCTGAACTGCGGGGATCGGTACTCGCGCAGGGCGAGGTTCTCGGCGAGCGTGAACGCAAGCACGAGCCCGCGCAGGTGACGGTCCTCGGCGATGTGGGCGACGCCGGCCTCCGTTGCCGCCCGCACGCCCCGGCCGGCGATGTCGTCACCGTCGATCACCACCGCCCCCGCCTGCGGAGCGCGCATACCCGTGATCGCGTCCACGAGCTCCTGCTGGCCGTTGCCGTCGACTCCCGCGATGGCCACGATCTCGCCCGCGCGCACCGTCAGCGACACCCCGCGGACCTTCTCCAGGCCACGGTCGTCGTCGACCTGCAGGTCATGCACCTCAAGCCGCGCCCCGGCGGGCGTACCCGGGGTGTTGTCGAGCGCGAGCAGCACGTCGCGGCCGACGACGAGCCGGGCGAGGCTCTGCTCGCTGGCGCCGACGCGGGGGACGGTGGCGACCTTCACGCCCCGCCTGAGCACGGTGATGCGGTCGGCCACCTGGAGCACCTCGCCGAGCTTGTGGCTGATGAACACGATCGCGGTCCCGTCGGCCTTGAGGCGATTGATGATCGCCATCAGCTCGCGCACCTCCGGGGCGGTGAGCACAGCGCTCGGCTCGTCGAGGACGAGGATCCGGGCGTCGCGATAGAGCGCCTTGAGGATCTCCACCCGCTGCTGGGCGCCGACGGTGATGTCCTCGATCCGCGCGTCGGGATCGACGGTCAGGCCGTAGCGATCTGAGAGTTCGCGCACGCGGGCCCGGGCCGCTTTGAGGTCCAGGCGCCCACGCCGGCTCGGCTCCTGGCCGAGCACGATGTTCTCCGCCACCGTCATCACCGGCACGAGCATGAAGTGCTGGTGGACCATTCCGATCCCGAGCGCGATCGCCGCCGCCGGGGACGCGATCTGGACGGGGTCGCCATCGACGAGGATCTCACCCTCGTCCGGGGCGTACATCCCGTACAGCACTGACATCAACGTCGACTTGCCGGCGCCATTCTCCCCGAGCAGGGCGTGGACCTCTCCCAGGGCC
>CAZZWJ010000225.1:0-5207 GCA_964657875.1 uncultured Solirubrobacteraceae bacterium | reverse complement strand
GTCCTTGACCGCGTCGCCGACCTTCACCGACCACTCGAGGATCGTGCCCTCGGTGACCGACTCGCCGCCCGCGGGGGTGAGGATGTCGATGACCTTGCCGGCGCTCGCCTCCGAGGCGGCGGTGGACTCGGCCTCGACCTGGGCGCCGGCCACGGCCTGATCGGCGGTCGCCGGCGTGCCGTCGCCGGCATCCGTCGTGGGCGTCGCGGTCGTCGAGCCGTTGGCTGCGGTGGTGTCCGACGTGGGCGCGTCGCCGGTGGCGATCTCGGCGAGCACGCCACCCACGTTGACGGTGTCGCCCTCGGCGCCGTGGAGCTTGACGATCGTGCCGGAGACCGGGGAAGGAACCTCGGCGTCGACCTTGTCGGTCGAGATCTCCACCAGCGTCTCGTCGACGGCGATCGAGTCGCCCTCGGCCTTGTGCCACTCGAGGATCGTGCCCTCGACGACGGAATCTCCCATCGCGGGCATCTGCACTTCGACGGTGTCGGTCTTCAGGGACATGCGGGCTGCTTTTCCACTTTACCGTGCCGTTGCCGGCGAGCGTCGCTGCTGATAGACGAACCCCGCCGACCCGGCGAACGGACCCAGCCCGCCGAGCACCGCGATCGTCACCGCCAGCCAGAACGGAATCACCTTCGCCTTGGCCGCGGCGATGCAGATCAGCGACATCGCGATCCACAGGACGCCGTGGAGGAGGCCGAGCCAGAACGTCTCGGGCTGAGGCCCACCGAGGCCGAACGCGCAGACGAGCAGCCCGGTGTAGACGATCGAGTGGGAGAAGGACGCGATCTCCAGGCGCCCGAAGGTGATGTGCCGCATCCGGCGTCAGGTGAACAGGGCCGCGGTGAGCCGCAACGGCTCGTCGGCGTGCGCCGGCCAGTCACGGGGGTCGGCCGGCCACCACTCGTGGGCGTCGTGCTCGGCATCGGCGGTGACCGTCGCCCCGGCGGGCAGCCACGCCTGCCCGACGAGCATCGTGATCTGCGTCGGCAGGCGGATCAGAGCCTCCACGGACATCCGCTCGGGAGTCACCGACCACTCCTCCTCGAGCTCGCGGGCGAGCGTCTGCGCGGGGTTCTCGTCGACCTCGACCGAGCCCGCCGCGCCGAGCGCCCAGCGCCCCGCCCAGGTCGCCAGCCACCCGGCGCGCCGTCCGGCCAGCCAGCGGCCATCGGCGTCCCGGACGACGCACAGCGCCGACAACGAGCCGGCGCCGCCGCCGGGCAGCAGCCGCAGCGCCCAGCGCACCGGCTCACACTCCAGGCGCAGCGTCCCCGCGTCGACCGTGTAGTCGCGCAACCGGGCGGCGAGGCCGTCGTGGCTGGGCGAGCCGCGGTCGCGCAGCTGCCCCAGCGCCACATCGGCGGCCGCGATCGTCTCCGGCGACGGCGCATAGGGCTCACTGCTCCAGTGCGCATGAACGTCCTCGAGCGCCCACGGGCCGCGCGCGAGGATGCCGGTTTCGGGGACCATCCTCATAACGTACCGTCGCCCGGCCGTTCCGCGGGCCGCATGCCGGCGACGACGCCGGCGAGCACGAGCGCCGCGAGCAGCGCCCCACCGAGCAGGATCACCGGGCCGGCGAAGCTCGATCGAAACCCGGCGATCACGAGCGGCGAGGCGAACCCGACGTAGGTGAGCGCGTAGAAGATCGCGGTGAGGGAGGCGAGTTCCTCCGAAGCGGCGAGCGCCTGGACCTCGATCAGCCCGGATACGAGACACAGCCCGTAACCGGCGCCGAAGAGGATGTCGGCGGGGAGCGCGAGCGGCCAGCTTCCGGTCTGCACGGCGAGCGCGGCGACGAGCATCCCGGCCAGCGCGCCGCCGAGACCGAGCTTGAGACCGAGGGCGGGGCGGCGCGCGTCCATGCGCCGGGCGAGCGGCTGGATGCCGACGCCGACGCCGAGCGTGAGCGCGGCGGTGAGCGCCGCGAAGCCGACCTCAAAGCCTCCGAGGTGCGACGCGAGCAGTGCCGGCAGCGCCGCGATGGCGACCGACGCCGTGATGAACACCCAGGGCGCCGTGGGGGCGACGACCCGGCGAAACCGCGGCGTCACCGCCGAGGCGACGAGGATCCCCCGCCGCGGCGCATCCGGGGCGAAGGTGACCGTCTCCGGCGCGCCGAGGCCGAGGCCGAGCGCGAGCGCGACCACCGCGAGATGGGGCAGGTAGGCGGCGAGCAGCGGGTCGGGCGCCCACTGCGCGAGCAGCCCGGCGACGAGCGGACCCAGTCCGAACCCGGCGCTGAGCGCGATCGCGGCCCGCCGGGCTCCCGCCTGGGAACCGGCGGTGAGGTCGTGGGGCGCACCGGAGAGCTCCTTCACCCACGCGGTCCCCGCGGCGAACGCGGCGCCGCTGCAGATCCCGGCGAGCAGGCGGCCGAGGTAGAGCAGGACGAGCTCGTGGTCGCCGACGATGAGCAGGACGGTCGCGACCCCCGACAGCACCCCCGCGCCACAGGTGATGACGCGCCGGCCCCGGCGGTCGGAGATCGGACCGAGGATGAGCAACGCCGGGATCAGGCCGAGGGCGTAGACCCCGAACAGCGCGTCGCCGGTCTGATCCGACACGCCGCGGTGCAGCTTGTAGGCGAGCAGCAGGCTCGAGAACTGGTTGGCGCCCCAGCCGACCGCGAACATGACCCCGCACACGCGCAGCCAGGCCCGGCCTCCGATGGTCGGCTTCACTGTGATGGCGCGCGACGATACGGAGTGGTCACGGTGACGGTGCGCGCGGTGCATGCCGCGTTCCGAGCGGGCGCGGTACGCCCGCGGCGTGGGCTGTACCGAGCGCCGGCTACTTCGCCAGACTCGCCAGCAGCTTCTGCATGACGACGATCTGCGCCGCCTGGGAGCTTGCGACCTTCTCGGCGAATTCCCGGGTCGAGAGGTTCTCGCCATGGGCCAGGTCGATCGAGGCAAGCTCGACCGCACCGCCGTGGTGGGTGGTCATCTGCTGCAGGAACTCACGGTCGAACGCCAGCCCCCGGTAGCGCTTCAGCGAGCTCATCTCCGGCGCGGTCATGCCGTCCGCCATCGCCTGCTGATCGGCGAGGCTCTGGCCCGGGGTGTCGTGCATGCTCGCCAGGGTGGTGGGCAGCCCGTCGGCGCGCAGGAGACCGCGAATCACCGGCAGGTCGGCCTTCTGCTGGCGCTCGATCAACGCGGCCAGCGTCTTGGTCTGACCGGTCGCCCGCGTGACGGCGTCCTCGGTCATCTCGATCGCACCCAGGTGGTGGAGATAGATCAGCCGGGCGAACGTCACGTCGGCCCGGTTGTGGACGACGGCGGGCGAGTTCGGGCTCGCCTCCGGCGACGGCGCGGAGACCGCCGCGACGGCGACGCCGGCCGCGCTCAGCCCGAGTGCGACGGTGAGGAGCGCGGTGCGGGCGCTGCGGGTCAGTCGATTCATGGTGTTCCTCAGAGGGGTCGATTTCGGCGTGATCGACGGCCGCGCGTGCCCTGGCTGCTGTCGGCGATCAGATCTGCGCAAGCGTGCCACGGATCACAGAGCCGAAGTGTGAGATCACGCGACGATACGGTGTGATCCGTGACGGCGCGCACGGTGCATACCCCGTTCGGGGCACTTCGCCGGATCACGGACGAGGCGACGCTGCGCGAGCTGATCGGCGGGGAGCCGACCGAGATCGTCGCCGCGAAGATCCTCGACCAGGTGACTCCACTCACCCGCCGCTTCATCGACGCCTCATCGTTCGTGTGCGTGGGAACGACCGCGGCCGGCGGCGGTCTGGATGTCTCCCCGCGCGGCGATCCGCCGGGGTTCGTGCGGGTGCTCGACGAGCGGACCCTGCTCGTGCCCGAACGGCCCGGCAATCGGATCGCCGACACGCTGGTGAACCTCCTCTCCGACGACCGGATCGCCCTGCTCTTCCTGATCCCCGGGGTCGGCGACACCTTCCGGGTCAACGGCCGGGCGATCATCACCGACGACGCCGAGCTGCTGGCGGAGAGTGCGGTCGCGGGGCGGGCGCCGAAGCTGGGCCTGCTCGTGCACGTGCTGGAGGCCTACGTGCAGTGCCCCAAGGCGATGATCCGCTCGGCGCTGTGGGATCCGGAGACGCAGGTGCAGCGGTCGTCATTGCCCTCGTTGGGGGAGATCCTGAGCGAGGCGCAGGCAGTCGCCGGCGCGGAGTTCGATGCCGCCGCCTACGACCGCGAGCGCACGGCGCGCTACGCCCGCGGCGACGGGCTGTACTGACCGCCGGGTTGCCCGCGTGACGGCACAACGACGCCGGCTCTCAAAGAGCGAGGATGCGGCGGATCGTGCCCGCCTCGTCGTCCCCGTCGGCCGCCGTCGCCGCGGGCCGCGCGCTCACCCCAACCGCGCGAGCAACCCCGCGGCACTGGGGGCGAGGTCGGGGGTGAGCCGCCCGAGAACCTCCCGCCACTGGGGCTCGATGGCGCACAGCACGCGCAGCTCGGTCAGCGCGGCCTCCTCCTGGCCCGCGCCGGCGAGTGAGAGGGCGCTCCAGAAGCGGAGCTCGGGCTGGTCGGGAGCCAATTCCGCGGCCCGGCGAAACGCGTCCGCGGCCGCCGCCTGGTCACCGCCGACCAGGTGATCATCACCCGCGGTCACGAGCTCATAGGCGCCGTGCAGCGCGAGCAGCCGGCCGAGCTCGCCGAGCGGGTCCGGTGAGTCCTCGACGCGCAACGACACGACCGTCTCCCACGGCTCCCCGCTGCCCGGCACCACGAGCAGCGCCGCCGACTGAACGCCCCGCAGGTCGCCGCCGCGGGCCTGCGCCGCATCCAGCGCGGCGAGCAGCCGCGCCGCGAGCGACCCGGAGGCCGCCGTGAAGCCGTCGAGCATCGCCGGCCACACCGTGTCGTCGAGGAGGATGTTGCCCTGGCAGGAGACGCCAAGACCCTGGATGTCGCCGGCTGCGGCGAGGCACGCGGGGCCGGTGAAGGCGGCGACCGCGCCGGTGGCGTCGACCATCGCGACCTGGCGGGACTCGGCGCCCTCGTCCTGCGCGCGCAGCGAGGCGAGCGCGTCCGCCGCGCCCATCCCGGCCGCCATCAGATCCAGGCCGCGGGGGCCGTAGTCGGCACGGATCATCGACTGGGTGGCGACCGCCCCGACGCCCGGTCGCGCCCACGGCACGACCGGACCGACGGAGAAGTAGTGCGACTGCACGGCGACGCCGAGCTCGCCGGTCGCGGGATCGTGGGCGATGATCGAAA
>CAZZWJ010000224.1:0-5212 GCA_964657875.1 uncultured Solirubrobacteraceae bacterium | reverse complement strand
CGAGCACCTCGTCGACGTTCCGCTTCTCGACAGCCCGGGCGACGCCTGAGGACCACGCGCACGAACACGTGAGTCACCTGGGCTGCCGGAGTCGGTGAGCGCGGGCGCGGGCCGTCCGGCGCAGCGCGGCGCGCGCGGCCGCGTCGCCGGGCACGCCGTGCACCGCGCCGCCGGGGAAGGCGGCGGCGCTCCCCAGGTAGAGGCCATCCAGCGGGGTCCGGTAGGGCGAGTAGGCGGGGAGGGGGCGAAACACCGCCTGGCGCAGCGTGTAGCTGCCACCGCCGACGTCGCCGTTGACGAGGTTGGCGTTGCGGGCCTGCAGGTCGCCGGGGGTGAGGACGTGCCGGGCGAGGATCAGATCGCGGAATCCGGGGGCGAAGCGCTCGATCTGGCGCTCGACGGCGTCGACGTGGCGCTCGGTCAGGCGCGGCCAGTCTGCGCTCGCCGGCCCGTGCGTGTAGGCCCAGGCGGTGTGCTTGCCCGCCGGCGCGCGGCTCGGGTCGGCGATGCTCTGCTGGCCGAGGAGCAGGAACGGCCGCGCGGGAAGCCCGCGGGCACTCTCGGAGACCGCGTCGCGCAGCTCGTGCTCGGTCCCGGCCACGTGCACGGTGCCCGCGCGGCGCACCTCGGGGTTCGTCCACGGGATCGGCCCGTCGAGGGCCCAGTCGAGCTTGAGGGTCGCGGGTCCGTAGACGTAGCGGCTCAGCGCCGCGCGATAGGGGCCGCGCAGGGCATCCCCGGCGAGCGCGAGGAGTCGGTGGGGCATCACGTCGGCGATCACGATGTCGGCGCGGTACGCCTCGCCGCCGGCGACGGTCACGCCCGTCACCCGGCCCCCGGTGGTGGTGATCTGCTCAACCGTCGCGTCGGTCCGGGTCTCCCCGCCGAGGCTGTGCAGATAGGAGACGAGCGCGTCGGTGAGGCGCTCGGCGCCGCCGCGGGGGCTCGGCCATCCGACCGCGTGGCCGAGCAGATTGAGGTAGAACGCGGCGATCCCGGATCCGGCCCTGTCCGGCGGGGTGTCGCCGTGCATCGCCGCGCCATAGAGCCACGCCCGGGAGCCGTCCCCGGCGAACAGCCGCCGGCCCAGACCGGTCGCCGAGCCGCCGAGCATACGGGTGAAGTCGAGCATCGCCCGGGGCCCCGCGTCGGCCGTCAGTCGCAGCGCGCCGCCGACCGGCGGGAAACCGGCGAGCATCGTGTCGCGCACCGCCGAGAACGCGTCGAGATAGGGTGCGGCGAACCGCTGCCAGTGCTCGCCGTCTCCGGGGTGTATGCGGTCAAGCGACCGGGCGGTCCGGGCGAGGTCGCGGTAGAGCACCGCCGCGGTCCCGTCGGGCAGCGGGTGGGCCATGCAGGCTTCGGGGTGGACCCACTCCAGCCCGTGGTCGGCGAGCGGCATGCCGCCGAACACCGGGGAGGCGGCACCGGCCGGGTAGACGGAGGAGAACGTGTCGTGCCGGAAGCCCGGCAGCGTGAGCGGTTCGGTGCGGACCGCACCCCCGAGCTGGGGTGCGGCCTCCAGAACGGTGACCGAGCGGCCGGCCCGCGCGAGGCGGATCGCGGCGGCGAGCCCGTTGGGCCCGCTGCCGATCACGATCGCATCGGTCACGCGGAGATCCGAGCGGCGAGCTGGTGCAGCATGCTCCGGGCGACGATATTGCCCTGGCCCCAGAACTCCTGTTGGGCGTCGCGACCGGAGCTCTCATAGGCCTGCTGGATGTGCCAGGGCATCGGATCCCAGGTGCCGACGGCTCGCACCCACGCCTTCCCGTCAAGCGTGTAGAGCAGCAGGCGGTTGTGCCCGTTGCCCAGGAAGTGGCCCTGATGGGTTGTCAGATCGAAGCCGACCACGGGGACGCCGCCGGCGGGCACCGCCCGGGGCTCGTGGTCCCCGTAGCGGGCCAGGCCGTCCTCCATGGCGGCGAACCAGGCGGCCAGCGCGGTGGGATCGTCGGGTGTGACCAGATCGGTGATCGTCACGTATCCGCGGGTGAAGATCGGCCGGCCCGAGCCGGTTCCGGCCGCGACCTCGATTTCGAAGGTCTGCCCCGTCAGGCCGCCGGGGCGCAGCGGCGTGAACCGCCCGATCTCACTCGCGTAGTCCGGCCACGTCTCCGGCGCGGTGAGCGCCGCGATGACCGCCTCGACCGACGGCATCGGCACCGGCGGATAGGTGTGCCAGGTCTGTTGCTCGAGCGGTGCGCACTCCGGGGTCAGCGCCCCGAGACGGGCCAGCTTCATCCGTCGGGTGCAGTCATAGGCCGCCCGGTCCTCCACGGTTTCAAAGGCGATGCCCCAGCCCCGACGGGCGTCATCGCCGTAGGCATCTGAAAACCAGTCGCCGAGCAGCTGCCGGGCACCGTCCAGCAGTTGGGCGCGGTTCAGCGTGCCCCGCTCGGACTCGTCGGTGGCGAAGCGCCGGCTTCCGAAGGCGGCGTGGAACGCGCGGAGGTCGGTCAGCGACAACCGTCCGGATGTCTCGCGATACCAGTAGGTGGTGAGGATGGTGAACGCGAGCCGCAGGTCGTCGACCTCGCGGCCGGCGGCGGGGCGGCGGTAGTAGGCGGCGTTGAGGAAGTCGGTGACCCAGAACGCGCTGTCACGCCCGGCGATTGAGGAGCCGGTCATCCGCGCGAACCGCAGGACGCCGGAGCGGGGGGAGCGGGCGGACGGCTCGAGATCGTCGAGATGGTCCGGTAGCGCTTCGGGAGTGATGGCGATGGTGGGCACGGAGGACTCGATTTCTGGTGGGGGCTGCAGGATCTGGGGCACGGTCTCCGCGCTCGGTGCGAGGCCGCCCGGCAACACGGCGGCTCGGCGCCAGGCCGAGGTGGGGAACTCGATGTCGACCTCGCCCGCACGCACGCTCTGCGTCGCGTCGAAGCCGTCGTGGAAGACCGCGAGCATCTCGTGGTTCTCGGGCAGCACCTCGGCGATGAAGGCGCGGATTCCGAGCGCCTCGGCGCGGCGGGCGAGCTCGGCGATCAGCGAGGTCGCGAGGCCCTGGTGGCGCGCGCCGTCGGCGATCTCGACGGCGACCTCCGCGCGGTGGCCGTAGACCCGGCAGCACGCGGCATGACCGACCATCCGGCCGGCATGGTCCAGTGCCACCAGCCCGAGATGGTTGCGGCCGTCGGCGCCCGTCGCCCAGGCGGCGGCGGTCGGCAGGTCGGCCGCCGCGGTGAAGAACCGCAGCCGTTGGGCCGGTGCGCTCAGGTCGGTGAGGAACGTCAACACGGCGGCGCGATCGTTCGCGTGAACGGAGCGCACCTGCACCGTGATGCCGTTGCGCAGTTGCAAGCCCCGGGGTTCGCCGTCGTGGTCTCGCGCCGGGGTCTCAAGCGAAGCGACCGCCGACGGGTGGCCGAGGTCCGTCCGGTCGGTCTGCGTGGAGGTGGTCATGACGTTGTGCGCTTTCTTTGGACCCGCTGGGAAGGACACTCCGCAACCTACGGGTGGACGGTGCCCCGGCCATCGGGGCTGCGCCCTCGCCACGGTTGCGGACCGACGCGGGTGAACTCGCGGGAAACCCGCATTGGCGGGGAGGCCTCGCCCGAGTACGGTCGAGGGGGATGAACGAGGCGAGCCCGGATCCGACGATGTCGATCCGAATCGTGCTCGCCGACGATCACCCGGTCGTCAGGGTCGGTCTCAAGACGCTGCTGGATGCCGAGCCGGGATTTGAGGTCGTGGCCGAAGCCGCCACCACCGCCGACGCGGCTCGGTATGTCCGCGGCCACCATCCGCAGGTCCTCGTCCTCGATCTCAACATGCCCGGCGAATCCGGGCTCGATCTCATCCCGCGCCTGCGCCAGGACGCGCCGGACACCGCCATCGTCGTGCTCACCATGCAGCGGGATCCCGCGTTCGCCCGCCAGGCGCTGAGCAGCGGCGCCATCGGCTACGTGATCAAGGACGCGGCCGACGGCGAGCTCGTGACCGCGGTTCGGCTCGCGGCGCGGGGGCAGAGCTATCTCAACCCGCAGATGGGAGCCCTGATCGCCACCCAGCCGGTGAATGGTCGTCCGGGCGATCTCAGCCAGCGGGAGGTCGAGATCCTCAAACTCATCGCGGCCGGCCACACGAACCCTGAGATCGCCGCTCAGCTCTTTCTCTCGGTGCGCACGATCGAGGCGCATCGCTCCCACATCCACCAGAAGCTGTCTCTGGATACGCGCGCCGAGTTGGTCCGGTTCGCGCTTGCACACCGGCTCGTGACCGTCCCCGCGCCCGAGTTCTGAACCCGCCGGGGCTCAGGTGACGTAGCGCGCGGGGAGCTCGGCCGTCACGGTCGTTCCGAGTCCGCCGCTCGAGATCTGCACGGTTCCACCGAGCAGCGCCGCCCGCTCGCGCATTCCGAGCAACCCGAAGCCCTCGCTGACGCCCGTGAACTCAAACCCGCTGCCGTCGTCCTCGACCTGCACGCGGACCTGCGCCTGCGTCGCTTCGATCGTGACGGTTGCGCGCTGGGCTCGCGCGTGTCTCGCGACGTTCGTGAGCGCCTCCTGGGTGAGGCGGTAGATCGTCGTCTCCACCTCCGTGGTCAGCCGCCGATCCCCCTGCGCCGGGTCGGGAAGGGTCAACCGGCACTCGACGTCGATCCCGCTGATCTGGCGGTGGCGTCGCGCCAGGGCTTCGACGGCCGGCTTGAGGCCGAGATCGTCCAGCGCGGCGGGGCGCAGCTCGCTGATGATCGCGTGGAGGTTCTCGATCTCGGTCTCGAGGCCCTCGACGAGCTGCTCGAGGCCCGCGTCCTTGGCGGCCGGGTCCGACCCGCGGTTGGCGGCGGAGGCGATCAGCTTCAGCGCACCGAGCCCCTGGAGCGTCTCGTCATGCAGTTCACGGGCCCAGCGACGCCGTTCGGACTCGGCGGCGTCGAGGGTGTGACGGAGCCGGTCGACCTGGACGGACTGGGCGATCGCGACGGCGGTCGCCGCGCTGGCCGCGAACGATCCCAGCACCTGCTCGTCGCCGAGCGTGAACCGCGCCTGTTCGGCTCGGTTGAAGGCCGCGCAGACCCCGAGTGCGGTGCCCCGGTAGACGAGCGGGGTGATCAGCGCGGAGTGCGCGGTGTCGACGCCCAGCGCCCGGGGGGCGACCCGCAGATCCTCGATGTCGTCGACGAGCTGGGGGCGCTGGCTGACCATGACCTCACCCGAGGTCGACCCGGCGATCGGGATGCGGGTGCCGTTGTGCGTGCGGGCGTGGC
>CAZZWJ010000223.1:3046-5233 GCA_964657875.1 uncultured Solirubrobacteraceae bacterium | reverse complement strand
CGAGGCGGGCCTTCTCCTCCGCCTCACGGCGGGCCTCGGCCTCGGCCTCGCGACGGGCACGCTCCTCGGCCTCCTGGCGCTCGCGCTCGAGGCGGGCCCGCTCCTCCTCCTCGCGGAACAGGTTGTGGCCCTGGGCGACGACGTCGCCGATCGCGCTCGTGATCGCGGCACACGACCGGATCGCGTCGTCGTTGCCGGGGATCACGTAGTCGATCCCCTCGGGGTCGCAGTTGGTGTCGACCAGACCGATGATCGGGATCCGCAGGCGCTGGGCCTCGCGGACGGCGATCAGCTCGGTCTTCAGGTCGATGACGAACATCGCGTCGGGCGGGCGCTGCATGTTCTTCACGCCGCCGAGGTTGGCGCGGAGCTTGGCCAGGTCGGCCTGGGCCGCCATCCGCTCGCGCGTGGGCAGCAGCTGCAGCTGACCCTCGGTCTCGTAGCGCTCAAGGTCGTGCAGACGCTTGATGCGGTGGTTGATCGTCTGGAAGTTGGTGAGCAGCCCGCCCAGCCAACGGTGGTTGACGTAGGGCATGTCGGCGGCCGTCGCGACATCCCGGATCGCGTCGCGGGCCTGCTTCTTGGTGCCGACGAACAGCACCGTGCCGCCCCGCCGCGCGATGCCGTCGACGAACTGACGGGCATCCTGCAGCAGCTCGTCGGTCTTCAGCAGATCGATGATGTAGATGCCATCGCGCTCCCCGAAGATGAAGCGGCGCATCTTGGGGTTCCAGCGGCGCGTCTGGTGGCCGAAATGCACGCCGGCCTCCAGCAGCTCTTTGATCCCGATATCGGGCATGGTCCGGCTCCCTTTGTTTCTGTCGAGTGGGTAGTTCACCCGCTCGTCCGGGTCACGCGGACCTCGAGGGTCGTCTCGAGGCAGGGTCGCGGTCCGGACCGTGCGGGGGTCGGGGATGAAGCGTTCGCATTGAGTCTACGCAGGTTCACCGGCGTCCGAGGGGAGGCGACGCCGGTCCCGCGCGGGGGGTGGAGAACGTTCTGCGCGCGTCACACCCGGAGCCCGACCGCCGGCCGGTCAGCTGCCCGCGTCAGACTCGGCGCGCGCCAGCGCCCGCTCCAGGTCCTCGGGCAGCGGCGAGGTCACCTCGACCGGCTCCCCGGTGACCGGATGGGTGAACGACAGCCCGGCGGCGTGCAGGAACTGACGCTTGAGGCCGAAGGCGCCGGCGACCCCGTAGACCGGATCCCCGGCCACCGGCAGGCCGATCGCCGCGAGGTGGACCCGGATCTGATGGGTGCGCCCGGTGTCGAGCACGACGCGCAGCAGCGACGCCCGGTCGAACGTCCGCTCCAGCGTGAAGTGGGTGCGGGCCTCGCGCGGCTCGTCGGTCTGCAGCGACATGCGCATCCGGTCCCGCCGGTCACGCCCGATCGGCGCCTCGATCGTCCCCGTCCGCGCCTGCGGGCTCCCGCCGACCAGCGCCAGGTACTCGCGGTGCAGATCCCGGCGGGCGAGCTGCTCCTTGAGCGCCCGGTGCACCGCCTCCGAGCGCGCGACGACGAGCAGCCCCGAGGTGTCGCGGTCCAGGCGATGCACGATCCCCGCCCGCGTCGGGTCTTCGCCGCCGGCCGCCGACCCGGCGAGCGCCTGGGCCAGGGTGCCGGTCCAGTGACCGCGGGCCGGGTGCACGACGACGCCGGCCGGCTTGTCGACGACGAGCAGGTGATCGTCGGCGAGCATCACCGTGAACGGCGCGGGATCGGCCTCGGGCGCGGCCGCCACCGCGGCGGGTGGGGTGACGACGACCGTCTCGCCGGCCACGACGGCATGGCGCTTGCGCACGATGCGGCCGTCGACGGTGACCGCGCCGGCCTCGATCAGCGCCTGGGCCTGGGCCCGGGAGCCGACGGGGGCGGCGATCACCCGGTCCAGCCGCTGGCCGGCCTGCTCGGCGTCGATGAGCAGGCGCACGGGCTCGGGCTCAGCCACGGCGCGCCCGCGTTCCGAACTCGATCACCCAGATGAGGACGATCACCCCGACGGTGATGCTGATGTCGGCGACGTTGAAGGCGGGCCAGTCGGGGAACTTGATGAAGTCGGTGACCGAGCCGTTGATGAGGCGGTCCAGCAGGTTGCCGAGAGCGCCCCCGAGCAGCAGCCCGGTGGCCAGCCACAAGCCGCGGCGGGCCGGGTGGGTGACGAAGTAGGCCAGCAGCGCCAGCAGC
>CAZZWJ010000223.1:0-3036 GCA_964657875.1 uncultured Solirubrobacteraceae bacterium | reverse complement strand
CACGGTGACGACGATCACGAGCACCCCGCCGCCCGACAGGAAGTTGAACGCGACGCCGGTGTTCCGGTAGTGCACGAGGCGCACGACGCCGGGGATCACCCGTCGCGAGCCGTCGAGCGGGATGTCGGCGCGGACCACGTGCTTGATGATCAGATCGGCGACGATCACGACGACGGCGATCACCGACGTGAGCAGCGCCGGGCGCACCCGCCCCCGCCCCTGCGCGACGCCCACCTAGTGGTCCACTAGCGGATCAGACCGACGATGACCGCGCGCACGATGTAGAGCGCGATGATCCCGACCAGCGGAGACAGGTCGAACGCACCCATCGAGGGCAGCACGCGGCGGAACACACGCAGGTACGGCTCGACGATGTCGCGCAGGAAGCCGATCACCGCGTCGGTCCAGCGGGCATAGGGGACCCGCATCCCGAACGAGAACAGCATCGAGAGCAGGATGTGAGCGAAGATGAGGACGATGTAGACGAAGAAGACGGCGCTGACGTAGTCGGCGACGCTGTTTCGGGTGATCGCGGCGAGGACGATCATGAGGCGACCCGGTCCACGGCGTCCATCGCGTCGGCGAGCGCGCCGCGCACGCCCGCGCGCTCCAGGGCATCGAGGCCCCGGGCGGTCGAGCCCCCGGGCGAGGTGACCTGCCGGCGCACGGCGAGCGTGTCGCCGTCGCGGACGGCGAGGAGCTCCGCGGTCCCCGTCATCGTCGCGATCGTCAGGCCGGACGCGAGCTCGGGCTGGAGGCCGTGGCGGACCGCCGCGTCCGCCCACGCCTCGGCGATGAGCGCGAGGTAGGCCGGCCCGACGCCGCTCACCGCGCTGGCGGGGCCGAAGAGCGCCTCGGGCACCCGCGCGATCCAGCCGAGTCGCTCAAACAGCGCGACGACGTCACGGCGCAGCGCCCGCACGTCGGCGGACGCGTCCGGCGGCTCGCCGGTGTCGGCGTAGAGCAGCACGCCGCGGCGGACCTCGACCGGCGTGTTGGGTTCGATGCGGAACACCTCGACGCCGGGGTAGGCCCGCCACAGGTCCTTCACCGTGGTCCCGCCGAGCACCGACACGACCGCCTTCACCTCGCCGCGGATCTCCGCCGCCACCGCGTCCAGCTGATACGGCTTGTGGCAGAGCACCACGACGTCGGCCTCCCGGGCGACCTCGACGCTCGACGCGCGCCGCCCGCCGAGCTCGTCGACGAGCGCCTGGGCGCGCCCGGAGCCCGAGTCGGCGCACAGCACCGGATCTCCCCATCCGCGCGCGAGCGCCGTGGCCATGTTCCCGGCGCCGATGAGACCGACTTTCATATCCAGTCAATGTACCGGCGCCGCGCACCGGTACCGCCCATCAGGATTGGTTGAAGAAGCCCTTCTCCACCAGACGCGCGCGCTCCTCGGCGGAGACCTCGACGTTGTGGGGCGTGAGCAGGAACACCTTGTCGGCGATCCGCTGCATGCCACCGTCCATCGCGTAGGTGAGGCCGCTCGAGAAATCGATCAGTCGCTTGGCGAGGTCGGTGTCGGTGCCCTGCAGGTTGAGGATCACCGGGATCGACTCCTTGAACTTGTCGGCGACGTCCTGGACGTCGTTGAAGCTCTTGGGGGCCACGAAGTGGACGCGCACGTCGCCACCGCGGCCGTTGGGGGCGGCCCGCGGCGTCGCGACCGGGCGCAGCGAAGCGGTGCGGCGGTCGACGGGATCGTCGGCGAAGATGTCGTCGATCTCGTCGCGCCGGCGGCGCGCACCGCTCAGCTTGCGGACGTTGGGACGCTCGGCGTAGCTGCCCTGCAGCTCCTCCTCGGGCTCGCCGTAGGGATCGTCCTCGTAGGCGTCATAGCCGCCGTCCTCGGCGAGGCCGAAGTAGACGAGCGTTCGATGCCAGGTGTCACGAAAGGCCATGTGCGATGTCTGAGGTTCGCCCGTTGGAGCGGAATCCCTGCACGGGATTATGCCTCGCCGCCGTAGAGAACCGTGCCCAGGCGGACGATCGTCGCTCCTTCGGCGGCCGCGACCGCGTAATCCTGACTGGTCCCCATCGACAGCTGGGTGAGGCCGCGCTCGCCCGCCAGCTGTGCGAGCGCGGCGAACCAGCGGCGGCTCGCGTCGGGTGTGGGAGCCCGCGGCGGCATCGTCATCAGCCCCACCACGGTCACCGGGCAGCGGGCCAGGAAGTCGTCGAGCTCGGCGGGCGCGATGCCGCCCTTGGCGTCCTCGCCGGCGACGTTGACCTCGACGAGCACCTCGGTCTGCGGGGTGGCGTGACGCTCCAGCTGGGCGAGCACCGAGTCGCTGGCCACCGAATGGATGAAGCGCACGTGACCGACGAGGTCACGGACCTTGCGGCTCTGCAGCGCGCCGATGAAATCCCAGGTGAACCGGTCGCCGGCCACCGCCTGCTTGACCGCGAGCTCCTGCTGGCGGTTCTCCCCGACGACGCGGATCCCACCCTCGTGCAGCGCCGCCAGGCATTCCGCCGGCAGGTACTTGACGGCGGCGAGGATCTCGACCTCGCCGGGGTCACGGCCCGTGTCGGCGATCACCTCACGGATGCGCTCGAGTTGACGCGCCACCGTCTCGGCGCGCAGGTCCTGGATCAGGTCAACCACGCCAGCCCCGCCTGGCGGCCGGTGACACCGCGGTCACGGCGGTGGGAGAAGAACTGCTGCGGCTCACAGATCGTGCACAGCCCGAGCGCGTGCGCCCGCGCCACGCCGGCGGCGGTGAGCCGCGTTCGGGCGATCGCGACCAGGTCGAGGTGCTCCCCGCGGCGAGCTCCGGGCACGTCGGCGAACGTGGCGTGCACCTCGGGGCCGACCTCATAACAGCACGCGCCCGCCCCGGGACCGATCGCCGCGACGAGCGGCGCTCCCGCGCGCGCGAGCGTCCGCACGGCGGCGACGCCTTGTTCCAGGACGCCGCCGGCGAGGCCCCGCCACCCGGCGTGGATCATCGCGACCGCACCGCCGCCGGCCACCGCGACGGTGAGGCAGTCGGCGCCGAGCGCCCCGAGCGCGACCCCCGGCAGGCG
>CAZZWJ010000222.1:0-5287 GCA_964657875.1 uncultured Solirubrobacteraceae bacterium | reverse complement strand
GTCGACACCTGGACCGACACGCTCGACCGCGCGCTGCGCGACTCGGGCTTCGGGCACTTCGTCCGCTCCGACTGGCGCCGACGGTTCGTGGGCGGTCCGCACCACATGGGCACGACGCGGATGTCGAGCTCGCCGGGTGACGGCGTCGTCGACGCCGACTGCAAGGTCCACAGCGTCGACAATCTCTACGTCACCGGCAGCTCGGTGTTCACCACCAGCGGCCACGCGAACCCGTCGCTGACGATGCTCGCGTTGACGCTGCGCCTCGCCGATCACCTGCGTGATCAGCTCGATGCCCCGGCCACGGCCGTCACGTCGCCCGCCGTCGCCGATCTCGCCGGCGCCTCCTAGTCGGCCTGCCTCATCATCCGCGGTCGCGCGCGGGTGGTGGTCGTCACGTCGAGAACTCGACCGCGGGTCACCCGCCGAGAAACCGCACCACCGCGGCCGCCTCGCGCTCGAGCGCCTCAGCGACCGCGTCCGCAAGCGGCGCGAAGGGCAGGATCGAGACCCGGGATCCGGTGAGGCGCCAGACGCCGACGCAGCGACCGTCCACGAACGCGAAGGCGCGGAAGATACCGCCGGTGACGACGTCGGCGTCGTGGTCGCCAAGCACCTCGCCGCGCGAGCACCAGCCCATGAGCAGCGGCTCAAAGGCACCGAGCAGCTGGGCGGCCCGGGGCGCCGGCGCCCGCGGCGGGGTCCCGCCATCGCCGTCGGCCAGCTCGACACCGCCGGACGGATGCTCGCGCAGCCGGTGGGCGATCGCCTGAAGCCCGGCGCGGGCGTCGCGCAGCGGCAGGCCGGCCCAGCGGGCGAGGTCCCGATCATCGGCGGGACCGTGTCCGGCGAGGAAGCGGGCGGCGAGCTCCGCGAGCGCCGCCGGGCGATCGGTGCGCCGCGCGGCCACCTCGCGCGGCGCGTCGGCCATCCAGTCCGCGACCCGCACGTAGCAGTGCTCGCCGCCGACCATCGGGCCGCGCACGAGAACCCCGTCGAGGGAGGCGCGGACGAGCAGGTGGACGAACGCCTGCCCGTCGGTGACCACCCCGGCGGCGGTCAGGCGCTCGCGCAGCACGTCACGCGCGAGCGGCCCGTCGTCGGCCAGCCAGCCGTCGAGGAGTCCGACCGCCCGCTCGGCGCTGCGTGCATCGACACCGGTCTGGTGCAGTCGGGTGGCGACCGTCGTCTGCAGCGGCGGGGTGGTGAGCGCCTGCAGCAGCGGATAGTCCTCCCGGCGCACGAGGTGCAGGGTCCCGCGGTTCAGCCAGGTGATGAGCAGGCCGCCGGCGGTGAGCTCGGCGTCGACGTGGGCGGCGGTCATCCCCCGCGTGCGGGCGCGGATCGCCAGGCGCGCGCCGCGTGGGTCCTGGGCCTGGATCGCGAGCAGCCGCTCGGCGACCGACGCCGCTCCGTCGCCGTTGGCATGACCGTCGTCGTCGACCCCGCCGCCTCGGCCTCGACCGCGGCCGAGTGGCGGCCCGGTCAGCCCCTGGGCGCGCAGACGCCGGCGCAGCAGCGCCGAGGCGGTCGGCTCAGCTCGCACTCGCCGCGAGCTGCCCACACGCGGCGGCGATGTCCCGACCCCGGGTGAGCCGGACGGTCGCGCCGATCCCGTGGGCCTCCAGCTCGGCCGCGAACGCGCTGATCGCCTTCGGCGAGGACCCGTCGAAGCCCGAGTCGGTGGGGTTGAACGGGATCAGGTTCACCTTGAACATGTGGGGGTCCAGGACGTCGGCGAGCTGGCGGGCCTGGACGTGGGAGTCGTTGACGCCGGCGAGCATCACGTATTCGACGAACACCATCCGGCGTTTGGCCTCATACCAGCGCCGGCACGCGGCGAGCACGTCGGACAGGGCATAGCGGTCGTTGACGGGCATGAGCTCGGAGCGCAGCGACTCCTCGGCGGCGTGCAGCGACAGCGCGAGCCGGATCGGCGCCGGGTGCGCGGTGAGCCGGTCGATCCCGGGGATCCAGCCGACGGTCGAGATCGCGGTCCGGCGGTGCCCGATCCCGAGGTCGGGCAGGCGATCACACGCCTCCAGGACGTTGTCGAGGTTCATCATCGGCTCGCCCATCCCCATGAAGACGGCGTGGTCGACGGGACCCAGGCGACGGAAGTGCAGCGCCTGATCGAGGATCTCCGAGGCGGTGAGGTTGCGTCCGAAGCGCATCGCGCCGGTGGCGCAGAACGCGCAGGTGAGGGGGCAGCCCGACTGCGAGGAGAGACACAGCGAGCGCCGTCCGTCGCGGTAGACCATGAGCACCGCCTCGATCGGCCGCCCGTCGGCGGTGTGCAGCAGGACCTTGACCGTGCCGTCCCGGGCGTGGGCCTGCTCGACGACCGTGAGCGAGCTGAACGGGACCCGCTCGGTGAGCTGCGCCCGCAGCCCGGAGGGCAGATCGGTCATCTCGTCGAAGCTCGTCGCGCCCTGCGCGGTCCACCGCCACACCTGCCGCGCGCGGTAGGCGGGCTGCCCCAGGGAGGCGAGGGTCGAGTCCAGCAAACTCAGATCCATCGCCACTATGGAAGCATCTGCGGTGATGCGACTGCAGAAGTTCCTCGCCACCGCCGGAGTGGCCTCCCGCCGCGCGAGCGAGAAGATCGTCGCCGAGGGGCGCGTGAAGCTCAACGACGAGACGGTCACCGACCCCGCCCGGGACGTCACCGACGCCGACCGCGTGACCGTCGACGGACGGACGGTCACCGCCGTCACCCAGCGGGTCGTCTACGCCGTCCACAAGCCCGCCGGCGTCGTCTCCACCGCCTCCGATCCCCAGGGCCGGCCGACCGTCGTCGAGATCGTGCGCACCGCGCTGCGCCTCTACCCGGTGGGCCGTCTCGACGCCGATTCCACGGGCCTCATCCTGCTCACCAACGACGGTGCCCTGGCCCATTCACTCACCCATCCGAGCTTCGAGGTCGACAAGACCTACCGCGCGTCGCTCGCCGGTCCACCGATCACCGACGCCCAGATCCGCGCGCTGCGCACCGGGGTCACGCTCGATGACGGGCCCACGGCGCCCGCCCGGGTGCGGCGCGTCGGCGGTCGCCGGGAGAACGCGATCGAGATCACGATCCACGAGGGCCGCAACCGTCAGGTGCGTCGGATGTGTGAGGCGGTCGACCATCCGGTGCGGGCGCTGCGACGGGTGAGCTACGGGCCGCTGGCGCTCGGCGAGCTGCCCGTCGGGGTCGCCCGGCGCCTGTCGGCGGCCGAGGTCGACTCCCTCAGCCGTGCCGGGCCATCATCGGGCCGTGCTACAGACGGGGGACCTTGACCGCGCACGCCCCCGCCCGTCCCGACCACCCTGCGGCGCCCGTCATCACCCCCGGCTCCGGCGCCCACCCCGGTCGGGGGATGCGTCGCGCCCTGCTCGCCACGCTCGGCGTGGTCGCGCTCGCCGGGATCCTCGTCGCGACCGTCGGGATCGTGCTCACCGCGGCCGGCGCACCGTCGATCCTCGTGCCCCGCAGCGGGATCGTCTTCCCGAGCTGGGTGGCGGGACCGCTGCAGCATCTGCTCGCCCACCCGATCAGCGGCCCGCAGACGCTCGCGCGCCGGTTGAGCATCACGCTCGCGGCCATGTTCGTCGCCTACGCGGTGGTGCTCGTCGCCGCGCGATCGCTGTCGCTGTGGGTGATCGTGCCGGTCGTCGTCGTCCTGCACGCGGTCCTGCTGCTGGGGCCGCCGCTGCAGCTCAACGATGTCTTCAACTACCTCGGCTACGCCCGCCTGGGGGCGCTGCATGATCTGAACCCCTACACGCACACGATCTCCGCGGAGCTGTTTGACCCGATCTACCGCTTCGCGAGCTGGGACGGTCTGCGCAGCCCCTACGGCGAGCTGTTCACGATCCTCAGCTATCCGCTCGCGTGGCTGCCGCTGCCGGTCGCCTTCTGGGTGCTCAAGGCGTCCGCGGTGCTGCTCAGCCTCGCCTTCCTGGGACTCGTGTGGCTGTGCGCGCGGCAGCTGGGCCGCGACCCGCGGCAGGCGCTGACGTTCGTCGCGCTGAACCCGATCTACCTCATCTACGCCGTCGGCGGCTTCCACAACGACTTCCTCATGCTCGTGCCCTCGACGGCGGCGATCCTGTTCGTGCTCAAGGGCCGGGATCGCTCGGCGGGGGCGTCGCTGATGATCGCGATCGCGGTGAAGTTCACGGCGGTCGCGCTCGGCCCGTTCCTGCTGCTCGCGCTCGCCGGCCGCCGCCGGGCCGGCCGCTTCCTGCTCGGTGCGGTGATCGTGCTCGTGCCGCTGCTTGCGGTGAGCCTCGCGCTGTTCGGGACCGCGCCGCCGAACGTCGGTCAGCAGAGTCAGCTGCTGAGCGTCTTCAGCGTCCCCAACCTCGTCGGCCTGCCGTTCGGGGTCGGGGGCTCGCCGCTCGTGCGCCACCTCGCGACGCTCGCCGTCGCCCTCGTCGCGGTCTACCAGCTGCTGCGGCGCCGTGGGGACTGGCTCAGCGGGGCGGCGTGGACGACGTTCGCGCTCATCCTCAGCCTCTCCTGGACGGTCCCGTGGTACGTGGTGTGGCTGCTGCCGCTCGCGGCGTTCAGCCGCCGTCCGGCGCTGCGCGGGGTCGCGCTCGCGCTCACCGTGTTCCTGCTCGCGACGTTCGCGCCGGTGACGACCAACTACGTCAGCCGGCACCGCATCGGGCTGCTGTCGACCCCCGCCGGGCGCACCGCCCGGTCCCTGGAACGCCACCTCGTCAATTGAGCCGACCGCGGCGCCGGCGGCCCGACGGCTTCGAGCTCGGGGTGCTCGTCGTCCTGCTCGCGCTGTCGCTGTGGGTGGTCGCGTCAGACCTGGTGGCGGCGTCGGTCCACCACCTCGTGTGGACCCACACCGACGGCTACTACGCCGCCGACCAGCTGCAGTACCTCGCCTGGATCCGCTCGGCGGCCCGCCACGGCCTGGTGAGCGATCTCTACGTGCTGCGCCACACCCCCGCCGACTACGCCCAGCCCGCGATCATGCTGTCGGCGCTGCTCGTCCGCCTCGGGGTCGCCCCGTGGCTGGCGCTGCTGCTGTGGAAGCCGGTCGCCGTGGTCGCGATCTTCCTCGCCGTCCGGGCGCTCGCCCACCACTGCTTCACCGCGAGGTTCGATCGTCGGGCGGCGCTCGTCCTCGGCCTGCTGTTCGCCGCGGTCGGGGACGTGAGCGGGTCGGTGAGCGCCGGGCCGGGCGGCGCCGGGGCGGTCGGGGTGTTCGGGGACCTGAGCTCGGTGTGGCAGTCGTGGGGCTACCCGTTCGGCCTCATCGGGGTCGCGCTGATCACGTTC